>CALBLB010000046.1 GCA_937896115.1 uncultured Succinatimonas sp. | reverse complement strand
CCAAAATAGCCGCCCAATATCGTTGCATCGAACAAAGCGACAAACTGTCCGTTGAACAACGAGCTGAATTTAGTCATCTTTTGAGTAAACCGTGGTTGCAGTCTCAAGAACACGGTGATGATCTTTTGCTGTCCTTGCAAAATCTTACCGAATTTATATCGCGGCATTACGGTAAAAAAGTAATTTTACTCATAGATGAATACGATGTGCCGCTTGCAAAAGCTTCCCGCAACGGCAATTACGAGCAGATAGCCGAGCTGATGCGAGTCTTTTTGTCCAACGCATTAAAGGACAATTCTTATATTTATAAAGCAGTTCTCACCGGATGTCTCAGAGTAGCCAAGGAAAGTATTTTTACCGGACTTAATAATCTCAGTGTTTGCAGCGTGAGTTCGGATCTTGATTTGTGTGCCGAAGCTGCAGGTTTTACTAAAAAAGAAGTGAATGCCATGCTCTCCTATTACGGGCTTGAGAAACGTAGCGATGATGTGCGCAGGTGGTATGACGGCTATCGTATAGGCGGACATGAGATTTACTGTCCTTGGGATCTCATATGTTTTTGTCACGGCTCTTTAAATTTCAACGATAACATGCTTGATTACCGTCCGCGCAGTTTTGGGCTCGGTACCAGCGGCAACGATGTAATTGAAGAGTTTTTGCAATATCTTACACAAGACGATGCTGAAAAAATGCAAAGTTTGATTGACGGCAACAGTACGGTGATCAATGTCAACGAGCAGTTGAATTATCACGAGATCTTAAGTCAGCATGCCTGCACGGATTTTTGGACTTTGCTCTTGTCGACAGGTTATCTGACCGCGGTTAAAGTTCTTGACGGAGACGAACAGCAATCGGTATGTGAAGTAAAGATCCCTAATTTGGGCATAGCAGAGTGTTTTAAACGCAATATCAAAGAATTCTACGAAAAAAATCAAAAAGTAGCTCAGTTCTCATCCGATATAGTTTCGATGTTTTTAAAGGGAGGTGACGGATTTGAGCTTGAAAAAGCGTTAAGAAAACTCTTAAAGACCTTCGTGTCGGTTCGGGATTTTGCAGTAAAAGCGCCTCCTGAGCTTTTTTATCACGGATTTTTGAACGGAATAATTTCATCTGGAAATGCTCTTATATATGATTTTTCGTCAAATATCGCAGCAGGTGACGGATACGCAGACTTAACTTTCATGTCAGCTGATCATGATGTGGGGGTGATCATTGAGATTAAGCAGACCAAAGATGACAGAAAAAAAATCGAGCTTGCCACAAAAGCTTTGTCACAAACTGATGAAAGACATTACGCTGAAATTTTTGCAGGCAGCAGAGTGAAACAGATATTCTGTTACGGGATAGCTTTTTGCAAAAGGGACTGTGCAGTGGCAGTAAAAAAGTTTGATCTGAAGACAAGCTATGTTTGAGTTAAAAACGCAACACATTTGCGTAAAGTTTTCAAAAAATGCAAACTGCGGCACAATTTGTGAAAAATTTCTTTGTTTTTCATACGATGCGTCACAAAAATGTGATCACCGATCAAGGTTAAAAAATACGCTTGCATGATAATGAGTCCAGAGAATTGGATCCGAAAGAACGCTTAAAAAATGGACGCTTTCGGTTCTTCTTCCGATAACAGCTTTAAATAAGCTGATTTTTATCGGGAGATCAGAAGAAAATCCGTATCAATTAGAAAGTGTTTATAGAGGTGAACTGTGGAAAACGCTCGTGATGTTGCCAAACAAACCATGGCTCTGGTATTGGCCGGAGGACGCGGCAGCAGACTTAAGATGCTGACGGACAATCGAGCCAAACCCGGTGTGTATTTCGGCGGTAAGTACCGCATTATCGATTTTGCGCTCTCAAACTGCGTAAACTCAGGGATCAACCGCATAGGTGTGGTGACTCAGTATAAGTCTCACTCGCTGTTGCGTCACCTGCAGTCAGGATGGTCTTTCCTGCGCAATCAGTTCAATGAGTTCATAGATTTATTACCTGCTCAGCAGCGTGTCGATGAAGAACATTGGTATCAGGGTACTGCCGATGCCGTCTATCAAAACATCGACATCATCAGGGATCACAATCCTAAATATGTGCTGATTTTGGCAGGTGATCATATCTATAAGATGGATTATGCTGCTTTGGTCATGGATCACATCCGTATGGGAACTCCTGTGACCGTAGCCTGCATACCTGTTCCTAAGTCTCAGGCTTCGGCTTTGGGCGTCATGAAGGTCAATGACGACAATCTTATCACCGAGTTTGTAGAAAAGCCTGAAAATCCTGCCACCATGCCCGGTAATCCCGACATGTCCTTAGCATCCATGGGAATTTATGTCTTCGATGCAGATTTCCTCTATCAGACTTTGGATAAGGATGCAGCCAATCCTGAATCTCATCGTGATTTCGGTAAAGACATCATTCCTGCCTTGGTTAACGAGCATCTTGTGCATGCTCACGATTTCTCCAAGAGTTGCATCAGAAATCGCGGTAACAAGAGCATAGTTTACTGGCGTGATGTGGGAACCATCGATGCATACTGGGCTGCCAATATGGATATCGCTTCGGTTCAGCCTCAGCTTGATCTTTACGATATTAATTGGCCTATTTGGACCAATCAGGTTCAGCAACCGCCTGCAAAATATGTTCAGGATATCAACGGTACTTCGTCCATCGTGAGAAATTCCGAATGCTCGGCAGGATGCATTATTTCAGGATCATCGATAAATCAATCGGTATTGTTTACGCAGGTACGCGTGCATTCTAACTGCTATCTGTCAGAGAGTGTGATCCTGCCTTTTTGCATAATCCACCGCGGATGCCGTCTTACTAAGGTGATTTTGGACAGAGGTGTGGAGTTGCCGCGCAATCTCATCATAGGTGAAGATCCGGTGGCCGATGCCAGACGTTTCTACCGCTCAGAAGGCGGAGTGACTTTGGTAACCCGCAAGATGTTGCAGGAGTTGCGCCAGAAAGAGCCGCAATTGTTTACCGATTTTGATAACTACAGAGCTGACTTTATTCAGTCGTTCTGATTAAGTTAAAGTTGACGGCGCGCTCTGATCGTAAGATCAGAGCGCGCTTTTCATGTTTAAGCCTATCCTTTTTGTAAAGGATAGGCTTAAACATGCCTGAAGCAGTCGTTTTTTTGTCTAAAAACGCCGTACTCTGTTAAAATTGCCCTGATTTTTTGCAGGAGAACAGTATTTATGATTAAAGCGCAGGATGTCGTCGCGGTAAGTACCAACGATGCTGAATTTGATGACATCAGACCGTGTAAAGACGCAGAAGTACAAGCTGAGCTCGAAAAAATTTGCAATGACGAAACCGTGATCAACTCCATTTTGAAGTTTCGTCATCCCATGTTTTCAGGAGCACTTTCCTTCCTGCTCAAACCTTTTGTCAAACGTTATTTGAAAAAGACCGTAGCTTCGGTGCATACCATTGCAGATTTTCAGCAGATGGTGGCAGCCTACATGCGTCATGTGATAGCAACGACCACAGACGGAGTGCGTTACGAAGGCTTTGATAAACTTTCAAAAGATCAAGGTTACCTTTTTATATCAAATCATCGTGACATTTCGCTGGATCCTGCTTTTATCGATATGGCTTTGTTTTCCTGCAATATGGATACGGTGCGCATAGCCATAGGTGACAATCTTTTACGTATACCGGCGGCAACATCTTTGATGAAACTTAACAAGAGTTTCATCGTAAGACGTTCCGTAACCTCTCCGCGTGAAAAACTTAAAGCCTTAAATCACCTGTCCGAGTATATAGGACTTTCGGTAAAGGAAGGACATTCTGTCTGGATAGCTCAGCGTGAGGGGCGGGCCAAGGATGGCGATGATCGCACTGAAGATGCCGTTTTAAAGATGATTTCGTTGTACGGCAGGCGGTTAAAACAGGATTTCGGAACCTATATGTCAGGTCTGAACATAGTGCCGGTATCCATTTCCTATGAATATGATCCTAACGATTTGGCCAAAGCTCGTGAACTTTCAGAGCGTGAACGCAACCACGGTGAGTATCACAAGGATAAGCTTGAGGATATAGAAACCATTACCCGCGGTATACGCTCATATAAAGGACGGGTAGTGGTAAGAGCGGGTACTCCTATTTTGGGCGGATTTGAAACTCCGGAGCAACTTGCAGCCATAATC
>CALBLB010000045.1 GCA_937896115.1 uncultured Succinatimonas sp. | reverse complement strand
CGCGACTGAAGCTCACCGAGACCTTGTCAAATTCAATGATCCCGGCCATTTGTTATTCATTCCACCACTGAGGACGGGAGAAAGAATCATAGTAATGATTGGCTTCAAGCTCTTTTTTGAATTCAGGAGCTTTGATCACATCCAAAAATAATTTGCCTATGGTGTCCTTATCGGCAATTCTCACCGCCACAACATTCTTGATGTTCTCACGCACATTCTCAACTGCCAAAGCCTTTGAATAATCAAGTTTTGCAGCAACTGCATAATTGCCCGGAACAAAACCTGCGTCCAAAGAATCCAGCGAGCGGGAGATCTGAGCTGCCTCTATGGGAATGAATTCCAAATGTTTGGGATTTTCCGCGATATCTGCAATCGAGGCTTTCTGTTCATCACGCTCTGCATTGAAAGTAATGAGACCGTTCTCCTTGGCAATACGCAACGCACGAGCCAAATTTACCGCATCAACCGGGATACCGATCCTGGCGCCTTCGGGCAATTCATCCAAGGTCTTATATTTATCGGAGAAAACTCCAAGACCTAAGGTCGGAACATTGATAACCGAGGTAAGTTTTAATCCCTGATTTTTCACGATGGCATCAAGGTAAGACTGATGCTGCATAAGGTTAACATCGATATTTCCTGAGTCCAAAGCTGCGTCAGGCTGTACGTAATCGATAAAGTCGACATACTCCAAGGTATAACCCTGAGCCTTAAGTTTAGGCTCTATGAAGGTTTCAATCATTCCGCGATAAGGTCCCGGGCAGGTACCTACTTTAAGAGTCGAAGGAATACCGTCGGCAGCGTTAGCTGACCAAGAACCAAAAGACAAAGCTGCAGCCAGCAACACGGAAGATAAAACTGCTAATTTCATAAAAAACTCCAAATAAAAAAGCTTGGTATAAAAGTTGACAACAATCAAGGCATTAACGGTTGTCTTGAAACCTTCAATTTTTACGCTGCCACATCGGGCATTGGAAAAGCCAAGGCTGCAAAAAATTTTATTACCATATCAAAATACTATTATTTACTGATGCTTTATTAAAATAAGCTATTACTGTATTTGCGTTTATGATGCCTTAAAAAAATTTGTTGTCAACATTTTTTTAATTAAAGCGAAGAGAGCAAAATCGTCAAATTACCGAATACCCTATATAACTAATTGATCTTTATATATAAAGTTGTTTGTTTTAAGATCTTCTATATATAAAAAAAATTTATTATACACACGTCTTTTTAAGTAAAGTTGCACCATAACAGAACTGCTGCGACCAAGCATAGAAAAAAAACGGGATCGCTTGGATCCCGAATAACACTATAAAACTAAATTCAGAAGCGGTAACTGTATCCTAATTGCCCGAACAGATCCTGCCCCTCACCTATGAAAAATTCACTGCCTGCATTTAGCGTGATCACTGAGTTTGCATGATCATCCGTATAAATCGATGTACCTACGGAGGCACTTACGCTGTCTTTACCTGCAAACTTAGCCCGGTATTCAAAAGCAGCATCCCGAGCATGCTTAAATCTGGCAGTTACCGCTCCCAGATCGTCCAAAAGCTCGTGTCTGTAACTTAAGGAGGCGTTCACGGCATATGCCCCTTGAGAGAGCTTAGTTTGTTTACCGGTGAAATCTACACCGACACCAAGTTTTAAAGAATCGTACACATGCGAATTCAACCTAAGTGCCACTGCGTCATTTCCCTCATCGATTGAAGG
>CALBLB010000044.1 GCA_937896115.1 uncultured Succinatimonas sp. | reverse complement strand
CGGGTGCGTATCGTGGCTTTCGGACATGCCGGTGACGGGAATGTGCATCTTTGTGTTATAAAGGACGAAATCTGCGATCAGGATTGGCCTTTGGTGCTTGATCGTACTTTAAGCCGCATCTACAGCGAAGTTTATGCCATGGGCGGACGACTTGCAGGAGAGCACGGCGTAGGCAAGGGCAAGCGTAAGTATTATCTTGAGCAGGTTTGTCCTGCCGAGCGCAGTCTTATGATCGCCGTTAAACAGGCTTTTGACATCCATAATCTTTTTAATCCGCATGACGGATATACACTGTGATTTAAGGAAATAAATGATGATTGCAACTAGCCGCAGAACCGATACCTTCACCGATTCGGTGATAAGGCGTATGACGCGTATTTGCAACAAGTTCGGTGCAGTAAACCTATCTCAGGGTTTTCCTGATTTCGATCCTCCCAAAGCCATTACCGATCGTCTGGCCCAAGTGGCACATACAGGACCGCATCAGTATGCCACCACTTGGGGGGCGCAGAATACCCGTGAGGCTTTGGCTGCCAAAATAGAGCGTGACAGCGGGATCAAGGTAAATCCTGATACGGAACTAGTGATCACCTGCGGCGGTACCGAAGCCATGATGTGTGCGGTGATGTCCACTATCAATCCCGGGGAAAAAATTGCCGTATTCTCGCCTTTTTATGAGAATTACGGGGCAGATGCCATTCTTTGTGATGCAGAGCCCGTATACGTGCCTTTGCATGCTCCAGACTTTACTTTCGATCCTAAGGAGCTTGAGCAAGCTTTTGTAAAAGGTGCCCGAGCGCTTATTCTGTGCAATCCTTCAAACCCCTCAGGGCGAGTATTCTCAAGAGAAGAGCTTTTGGAAATAGCCAGGATCGTTGAGAAATACGATGCGTTCGTGATCACCGACGAAGTGTATGAGCATATCGTGTACGATCCCTATAAGCATACTTATTTTGCTTCGCTGCCGGGAATGCGCGAGCGTACGGTAATGTGCAATTCGCTGTCCAAGACTTATTCCATCACCGGTTGGCGTATCGGTTACATCTTCGGACCTGAGCACGTAATCGAGGCAGCCCGCAAGGTTCATGATTTTCTGACCATAGGTGCGGCAGCGCCGTTGCAGGAAGCCGTGGTGGCAGGTCTTACTCTGCCTCCTTCATATTATGCAGAGTTAAAGCGCAGTTACACTCATCATCGCGACATCTTCTTAAAAGGTTTGGATGAGGCCGGACTTAAGTATTTCACTCCCCAGGGTACTTACTTTGTGATGGTAGACATAAGTGAGTTCGGTTACGATTCGGATATGGAATTCTGTCTTGATTTGGCTCAAAAGGTTAAGGTAGGGGCGGTACCCGGATCATCCTTCTTTAAGGAAAACGAACAGCGTTATATACGCTTCCACTTTGCCAAAAAAGACGAAACCTTAAATCAGGCAATAGCTAACTTAAGTCACTTAAGAGAGTT
>CALBLB010000043.1 GCA_937896115.1 uncultured Succinatimonas sp. | reverse complement strand
AGAAGATCTTAACACC
This sequence comes from uncultured Succinatimonas sp., assembly GCA_937896115.1. Lineage (GTDB taxonomy): Bacteria > Pseudomonadota > Gammaproteobacteria > Enterobacterales > Succinivibrionaceae > Succinivibrio. The sequence continues at coordinate 3,308 of CALBLB010000043.1, read as the reverse complement.
GAGGCAATACCAAGGAAGCAGAGTCTATTGCAACAAACTCAAAATCAAAGATCGATTTTGGTTGATCTGCTTGAACATTAGCGGAGCAAGTTGTTGCAAAATTGACAAGCGGGATAATTCAGATGCTTCTTGTGCATAATCCGTATCACGTATGCGGGATCTGGCATCTTCGGTATTGCTCCGCATCGTATCGTTAAGTCTCAACACCGATTCAAAGCGAGTTTGCACTCCTCCTAAATTACCCTGTGTCATACTTACATGACCTATAAGTTTGTCTATAAGTCCCAAAACTGTTTGTGACGAACTTTGAGAGGATAAATCAAAACTCAAACCCTTGGCATCTTTTACAAAGCCTGCCGTACCGGTATTAGACTGCTCGCACATGGCAGAAAGGGTAAAACCTGCCGACAGTCCTGTGATCTCTATAATATCTCCGGCATGTCCTGAAACCTGAATGGAGACACTTCCGCGGCCATTGAGTATGGAGCCGCTTCCTACTCCCGAGAGCAATGTCGACCCGGCATAAGTTGTTTTATTGGCAATTCTGGTGATTTCCTGCGACAGTTGTTTTGCTTCGGCATTGATCGCCTGACGATCATAACTTGTATTAGTCCCGTTGGCAGACTGAATAGCCAATGTTCTTATGCGTTGCAGCATATTTTTGGTTTCATCCAGTGCGCCTTCGGCAGTTTGTGCCAAGGCTATTCCGTCTTGAGTATTGCGACTACCCTGAATATAACCGTTGATTTCAGAAGTTAAACGATCGGAAATGGCAAGACCTGCAGGATCATCTTTGGCTGAATTGATGCGAAGACCTGTTGATAACCTAAGATAACAACTCTCAAGCTGATTCTGATTGTTACTAAAGGCAGATAAAGCCATATTTGCAGCTTTACTGTAAAGATAAAGACCCAACTTAATCTCCGCAGAACATCCCTTAACAAGATCACGGCAAAAAAGCGAATATCTTTAATCTTTTCCGGACGAAAAAGCCCTGTTCTTAAAATCAAACAGGGCCTTTGCTTGCAAATATCGACTTAAACTCAGTCTACAGTTTCTTCATTTGATGATACGGAAAGTTCACGCGACAATGCCTGCGAAAAACCGCTGTAAATCCGGTCAACCGTGGCAGCAGGCAAAGCTTTGTCATCTTCATCGTAGAAAGTGATCACACAACGACCGTTTTCTTCACCTACACGCAACACATATTCCTCTTCATCCAAAGCGAAGGAATCAACATGCTGTTTTTGGTAAGTTTCCGCTTCCTGATCATCAAGATCAACTTTAATCGTACCGTTGGTAAGCGAATATTCGGTGATCTGCCAACCAAAACGCGGCAACATATTGCGCAAACCGTTCCAGACATCTTCGTAGCGGGCTGCAACTATGATGCTCTCTTGGTTGTTATGATCACGTCCCAAACTTATGGAAAGCTCCCCTTGTTGCTGCAATTCATCCTCATGAGCTTTCTCAAGCACATGAATCACTGAATTTGAAAATCCCATCGAAAAACGTTCTAATTCAATCGGAGTCAGAATATTTTCAATGTTTCTTCCAGTACGCGGCAACACCGTCATTGAACCTATAAGAGTAGAGGCTATACCCAGCTCTCCTGAACTGTTACGGCCTATACGTATACGGTAAACCTGGCGATAACGCATGGCACCGCTTCCCATATCGGCTGCGTTATAAGGAGAACCGAATTCGTCAAAATCGGCTACTGCGGTAGTAAGCGAGTAATCGTCGGCTGAAACTTTTCCTGGATTTATACGCATGGTTTTAAGGACTTTGTCCAAAAGGCGCCATGCATCACGTTCAGAATGTACCCCGTGCTCTCCGTCAGTTTCAAACCATACGATAGCCTCACCGTTTTGCCACTGAGAATGTAATCCCAATTCAGAGCGCAAAGGTGCCACAGGTGCTCGTATGTCCAAATCATCACCTACCGGATATTTAAGTGCTTTTGCTGAAATATCCGGCACCTTCATTGACGGATCCTGTGGAGGAACGCTCATTCCTTCCGGAACCTTAAGTTTGTCAGGCTCCTGTTTCACGTCTTTGAGATTTTCATAGCCTGTTGGCTGACGAGCTCCTTCGTCAATACCGCCCAAATAATACTCATAATATTCCTGAGCCAGGCCGCATCCTTGCAACTGAGTCAAAGCCGAGGCACATGCACAAAGCGCTATTGCCTGTCCGACTTTCTTAAGATCCGACACCATTGCAACTCCACCTTTAATCAAGCTCTGTGTAACGCTTAAGCATCCTGCTCGTAATTATCAGGACGTACCAAGGGTTTTTGCAAGTAACTAAAGAGGTTATTGCTCACCATATTAAGGACGTCTTTGATACTTCCTAATTCCGGATCATATGCATTGATGTAGGTAGGTTCAGGCGCATCAGGTTCGTAATAACACACCGAAGAAAACACGGCATCGACATCAGTATCAGAAAGAGTAAGCGAACAACGAAAATCGATCATACGCTCAACACCGGCCTGAATAAGCAGAGGGTCTTTCATAACCTTACGGAAATTGATCACCCCCATGGAACGATCTTCTAAGAAGATCTTCTGAGGATGTACACCTGCTTTGACCCAATGTACAGCCTTATCATAGGCTCTCTCAAGCGGATTCTCCGAATGATAAGTGAATGCTACCTCATAATCACTTCCCGGAGGGGGAGCCATAACCTCATCATCTTTGGCCATGCCTTCTTCATTCACGTCAGCCATGTTGATCTCCTGTTGTAAAAAAAACCTGAATTAAATCGCTGCTTTTTTTGTTTCACGCAAAGCAACGGTAAGATTGAACACCGGGCATCCTGGTGTTGAGTATTTACTGTCACAGCAGAAATAACCTTCACGCTCAAACTGGTAACTGTCTCCTGCTTTGGCATCTGCCAAAGACAATTCCAATGCGGCATCCTTTATTTCTACCTTGGAATTTTCATCTACCGTGGACAAAAAGTCTTCCGCTGCCCCCGGATTTGCTACTTTAAAAAGGTTAGTATAAATATTAACCTGAGCTCTCAAACATTTTTCGGCACTGACCCAGTGAATCACCCCCTTGGGTTTGTGACCTTCAACGTTTGTTCCCAAAGAACCTGGGATAGCTTCACAGTGCACGCAAACAACGTTTCCTGCTGCATCTTTATCGCAAGACAAAGCTTTAACAACATAGGCATTGCGCAACCTTACCTCATGACCGAGCTTAAGGCGTTTATATTGTTTATTGGCTTCTTCTCGAAAATCCGCTGCATCTATAAAAATTTCTTTGGAAAAGGCCACATTGCGAGTTCCCATTTCA
>CALBLB010000042.1 GCA_937896115.1 uncultured Succinatimonas sp. | reverse complement strand
TAACCTTGCCATGGTTAGGGTCGCGGATTCGAGCTCCGTTTCCCGCTCCAGAAGATAAGAAAGAGACTTTAGGTCTCTTTTTTCGTTTCACGCCTGCTCGTCAATTCGGCTTCCGAACCTGCTTTCCAAACTTTTCTTATTTTTCTCTTCGTTTTTTGAAGTAAGCTTGTCATCATCTGCTCTGCTGTCATCTTCGTTTAAAGAAGATCGGCAACTCGTCCTGTCGGCACGTCCAACCCTGCGGTTATAGACCAAATCAGCCGGAGTGAAATTATTGCGCGGTAAGATACTAAAAAGAACTTCCTGTCCCATATGCATGCCCCCCCCCATTTAATTTTCCCTCTAACTCATCATCGGCTGATATTTCATTTTTTTAAAGCAGGTGATTAAATTTTTACAACTTCGATCTTCTAAATTAACGTTTGGTATTGTCGCTCTCATGCTAAAATTTGCCTCCGTCAGCGAGGTACATTGTGAACAGCGAAATTTCAACGAACAATACCGATCCTAAAGCATTTAAATTTAACCTTAGCGAACGTTTCCGCGGTTATCTGCCGGTTGTAGTAGACGTAGAAACAGCAGGCTTTGATCCTAAAGTAAACGCCTTGCTGGAAATTGCATTAATGACCGTTTCACCTGATGAACAAGGTTTTTTACACCCGGGGCAACTGATGTCAGCCTGCATTCGTCCTTTTGAAGGCTCTGAACTAAAAAAAGAAAACCTTGATTTCTTGGGTATCGATCCATTTGATGAAAGCAGAAATTTGCAAGATGAGGCCACCGTACTCCCGCTCTTTTTTAAAGCTGTAAAAAAAGAAATGAAAGAGCAAGGATGCAAACGAGCCATCCTCGTAGGTCACAACGGCAATTTTGATTTGGGTTTTGTTCTTGAGGCGGCCAAACGCATAGGCTGGGAAAAGAAGTGCCCGTTCCATCCTTTCAGCATACTTGATACCGCATCATTATCAGCCTTGGTCTACGGTCAAACCGTACTGGCCAAAGCCTGTCGCAGTGCAGGATTAACCTTTGACAATCGCTGTGCGCACGGAGCTGCCTACGATACCCAAATGGAATGTGAACTATTTTGCAAGCTTTACAACCGCTTTACTACTTTTGCAGGACTTCCTGATCTCAGCGCTGCAGATTAAACAAAAATTCTTTGTAAATAAATAAATTAAGATCTTTTCCTTGATCGGATAAAGATCTTTTTCTTATTTGACAAGAAAAAAAAGTCGTGGTATAAAAATTGTCCCGTAAGGATTAATACCATGATGTTGGATAAATTACATATTAAACTCAAAGCGTTATTGCTGACACTGTTAATAGTGCTGAGCTCTGTTTGGTATGTATCCTATGAAACTGAATTTTCAGACCATCATTGCGACGATCCTTCGCACTGCGTAACCTGCCTTACCTTAAATGCAATCGCAGGCGATCACACCCCTTTATTACCGGTTACGGCAGCAACGTTCCCTGTTGTCTCCCTGCCCTTTATCGTAACCATTCTCTTTTCATTACCGACCCTTACAAGGAGCACTCTCGTTTCGTTGCGAGTTAAAAAAACAGAATAGATAAGTTTCGGCTCATCGGTTTTTCTATTTTTTTACTTGTAAATTTACGAGGTGTATATGTTATCCCTTTTTATCAGGGCTGCAGCCGTATTCCTTTGCGGGATCAGCCTGGCTACTGTGTCTTTTCCTGCTCACGCAGCAAAACTTTCAATCGTTACGACTTCTTTTGCCCAATACGATTTGACCTCGCATGTCACAGGGGATCTGGCCAATGTCAGCATGTTGCTAAAACCCGGTGCCGACGCTCATTCCTTTGAACCTACTCCTGCAGATCTCATTAAGATTGAAAGATCAGATCTTTTTGTGTACAACGGCGGAGAAAACGATGAATGGATAGACAAGTTGTTGTCCAATTATCCTACAATCAAAAGCTTTGCTTTTATCAAAGAACTGCCTCTGCTTACCGAAGAAGATAAAGAAGGCATGCAAAAAGAGGACGAGGAAGAGCATGAAGCAGGTGATGAAGTCGAGTATGACGAACATGTCTGGACTTCTCCTGTTAACGATATTCGTTTGTTAAATGCGTTGTGCACTAAGATTTCTGCCATCGATCCTCAAAATGCAGAGATCTATCGTAAAAATGCCGATAAATATATTGAGCAATTTAAAAAACTTGACAAACAATTTCGTGAAATCGTCAATAACGCTCCCAGTAAAGTTTTAATTTTTGCAGATCGTTTTCCTTTCAGATATTTCTGCAATGAGTACGGACTTGACTACTTTGCAGCTTTCAAAGGCTGTTCCGATGAAAGCGAAGTCAGCCCGGCTACTTTACGTTTTCTTGTAAACAAGGTTAACCAACTAAAGAAAAAAGTTATTTTAAAAATTGAGCTTACCTCCACAGCTCCGTCTGATGCCGTAGCAGAAGCCACCGGTGCCAAAGTCATGATCATGAACTCCGGGCACAATATCTCAACTGAGCAGCTTGCTGCCAAAA
>CALBLB010000041.1 GCA_937896115.1 uncultured Succinatimonas sp. | reverse complement strand
CGTTTGGCATGAACATTCAAATCTTCTCTGATACAAGATTCAAGGGCCGCCATTTCAATAACGTTTTCTTGTTTGGTGACACCTATACGGCGACAAAACTCCCGAATTGATCCGGGAGTATATCCGCGGCGGCGCAATCCCGAAATGGTAGTAAGACGAGGATCATCCCAACCGTCAACCAAGCCTTTGTCCACGAGCAAATTCAACTTACGTTTTGAAGTTATCGAATACTCAAGGTTCAAACGACTCATTTCATACTGATGAGGACGATGTTCATGATCGATTGAAATGTGATCCAAAACCCAATCATAAAGCCTGCGGTTGTCCTGAAACTCCAACGTGCAGATTGAATGAGTGATCCCCTCCAAAGCGTCAGAAATGCAATGGGTGAAGTCATACATAGGATAAATGCACCACTTATCACCAGTAATTGCATGACTTGCAAAGCGAATTCTGTAAATTACGGGATCTCGCATGCAAATAAAAGGAGAAGCCATATCTATTTTCGCACGCAAACATGCTTTTCCTTCCTCAAAACCGCCGGCACGCATCTTTTCAAAAAGTGCCAAATTTTCAGAAGGAGTGCGGTCACGATAAGGACTGTTAACTCCCGGTTTTGTCAGCGTTCCGCGACTATCGTGAATTTCCTGAGCCGTTTGTTCATCAACATAAGCCAATCCTTTATTGATGAGTTCAACAGCAAAGTCATACAGTTGGTCAAAATAATCAGAGGAGTGACACAATCTGTCCCATTTAAAACCAAGCCAATTTACATCGCGTTTTATAGAATTGATGTACTCCATATCCTCTTTTACCGGATTAGTATCATCAAAACGCATGTTACAGGTACCGTGGTAGTCCCTGGCCAAACCGTAATTTAAACAAATGGACTTCGCATGACCTATATGCAGATAACCATTAGGCTCTGGAGGGAAACGGGTGGCCACGTGGTCAAACTTTCCTTCTTTAAGATCGGTATCGATGATATCGGTGATGAAATTGCGAGGGATTTTTTCCTCTTTCATCTCGGCTTCAGACATCGTTTCGCTCCGTATAACAGAAATTTCATAATTTTTTGATATATATTTTGCGATTGTAGCAAAGGGCTGTCTTACAACTCAAATTTTTCTCACTTTTTTACGTACAATGCCTTGTTTTTTCAAATAATCGTAAAAAAGATTTTTTTAACATAAGAAGATTGGTGTTCTGATTTTCCAAAAGCACAACTAAATGCTAGAATTACGCAGTTTTTAAAAGAGGCACAATTGCAACCGAGGTTAACATCCATGAGCTTTGAATCAGAAAAGCCTTTTAACGATTTCCAACATTTCGCACGCGGCGTACGCCGTTCTGGCGACTTCACCATCAAGGAATCGGAGTTGCTCGAGAAATGCGGCTCTGCAATGATGGAACTTTATAAAGGTGCCCGCAAACCCAAAGATGATGCCGAAAAAATATTTTTGGAACAGCTGAACGGAACAGAAGTGATCACCGACAAAAATGCAAAGGTATTCAGTAAATACCTAAAAGTGATTGCCCCTCGTCACCTGCATCGTTTGTGCTCTGTAGGCAACGATGACAACGGCAGTCTTGGTAGCGGTCAGGGATCTGATGATTCATCATCCATTGACGAATAAAATTCGCTGATTCACAGATAAAAACTTAAACTCCTTTTAAAAGAGTAGAAAGATCTGATCTTTTTTGTTTAAAGGTATTTTTTCTGTAATACTTTATTGATAGGAATGCTTAGTCAAAAGCATTCCTATTTTATTTTGTCAAACTGCCCCTACCGAGCCGTCATGCTCCTTGAGTTTTTGTTTAAATTCGTCA
>CALBLB010000040.1 GCA_937896115.1 uncultured Succinatimonas sp. | reverse complement strand
GCTTGGTTTTGTCGGGTTCACCGCCGCCGAGTTTTATAAGGTTGTCGCAAGAGAGTACGGGAACGCACATCGACATTGCGGTAAAGTCGTTGATCATATGAATTTTTTCAAGCTCGGTATGCTGTTGCATGGCCTTTACCGAGAATTCCCAATTATTGTTGGTCATCTTAATATGATCGTCGTTTACCGGACAGGCGATGGCGATGCAGGCGTGTGTGAATGTTTGTCCGCAGGCTTGTTTGAATTTTAAGATGCACTCTTCAAGCGAGGCATTTTCCTTGGTCGAATAGATGATGGGAGTTGACAGTTCACCGTTTTTTAAATCAACCAAAGCCAGACGGGCGTTGGTACCGCCTATGTCACCAATTAAGGCATAACCTGAAAGTTCGGTCATATGAAATCCTGTACAACGATTTTTTATTTTGGTCTGAAATTGAAACTTTAATGCGGAATTTTGGTTGCTAAAACTCTGCAATGGTCATTATTTTCTCACAAAAAGCCTTTAGTTTAAATGGCGAAACAGTCATTGTTTGCGGGTACTGTTATGATCTATAAGGCAAATATTTAAAAACCCTTACTGTAAAAGGACAGGGCAGGCTGTAAGCTTATAAATTCGCAAGATGTGCCAAGGCAAAAGATCATGATTTTGTTAACATAGGATGCATGATTAACGATATTTTAAAAAATTCTCTGATTAAGCTTGGTGCGGCAGTTCTTTTGTACTTGCCGTGTCATCTGACCTATGCTGCCAAATGCGCAGAGCTTGCAGATCCTGCCATGCTCCCTTTGAAGGTTGAAAGCTCAAAATGTTATGAAATCGTAAGCGACGGTACCTTTAATAACGGCGTTGAGATCTCAGGGCAGGTGATCATCAAAGCAGGCAGCAGCGTTACTTTGGCAAAAGCTAATACGTTAAACCTTAAACGCCGCGGTAGTCTGACGGTAAGAGGCGAATTGATAGCTGAGGATAACAGCACGCTGAATCTTGAGCTTATGAGTTCTTTCTTATCTCAGGGGCGTACCGTGTTAAAAGCAGATACTACGGTGAATCTTGGGAAAAGCTCCACTTTTAAAAGCATAGGAGCTTTGGAAGTATTCCCGCAGTCGCTGTTTGCACTTACAGACAATGCCAAAGTGGAGCTTAGCGCTCGCAGTGTTTTTGACAATGCTTTAATAAGCATGAAAGGCGGAAATTTTGAGAATAAAGGCACTTTGGAATTTAGTGCCGGATCAAGGATCATAGCCTCCAAAAATGCCATTTTGGCAAATCACGGCAGGTTTACCCTGTCCTCAGGATCGGCGGTGACGTTGTCGGGATCTTCGCAATTGTCAAATCGGCGCAATATTTTGTTGCAGGGTTCTTTGAGTTTTGCCGATACGGCATCTTGCGTAAATTACGGGATCTTTGAGGTTGAACAGGGCGGAAGTTTGTTATTTAGCGACGGTGCCAGTCTTGGTAATCAGCATGTAATGAACCTTAAGGGGTTTATGAGCATGAGTGATCACAGTGCTTTTGAAAATCGCAACGGTTTAAAAATTTATGCCAGCGGTCTTTTAGAGCTTGACGGCTCCTCAAGACTGATAAACCGCGGCAGCATTTACAATGACGGCGGTATGGCCACATCAGGAGAAGCGGTTTTTGACAATAGAAAATTCTATTTTGATGCGCGAAATAAACCGCAGGAACAAGCTCCTGCGGTACCAAGGCAAGGAATTTAAGCCTGACGCTGTTCCTTTTCTTTTGAATTGGGATCGCTTGGAGCCGGGGTTAAAGCGGCATAGATCCGTTGGATAACAGCTTCGGCTCTCTCCAAAATATCCTGTTTTAGTTTCGGAGCACGTAACATCAATTCACTTACCGGTGAATTTTCTACAGGAGAGTGTATTTGATGTGCGTCATCAGATCTGGTAGTGGCTACTTTCTCATGATCACGGCGATCATCTGTAGTCTGGCTTGGTTGCGACAGATCTTGCTCAGGCTTATCAGGCTCAAGATCCGGAACAGAAGGCTCAGGATCTGCAGGCTTAGGTTCAGGAATTGACGGCTCAGGTTCAGGGGTCTCAGGATCTGTGGGCTTGGGTTCGGGAGTCGACGGCTTTGGCTCGGGAGTTTCAGGATCGGGATCGGGTACGGAAGGCTCAGGATCCGGAATAGAGGGCTCAGGATCTGTGGGCTCGGGATCGGGTTTCGACGGTTCAGGCTCGGGAGTTTCAGGATCGGGATCGGGTACGGAAGGCTCAGGATCCGGAGAAGAGGGATCTGGATCTGTGGGCTCGGGTTCAGGAGTCGACGGTTCAGGCTCAGGAATTTCAGGATTAGGATCAGGTACGGAAGGTTCAGGATCGGGTACGGTGGGGTCCGGATCAGGATCGGTAGGTTTAGGATCCGGAATTGACGGTTCAGGATCGGGTTTAGGAACAACGGTGGTTACCAAAGCAAGACCTGTTAAAGAGGCAGATTGGTTGTTATTAAGATCGGTATTGACGAAATAAAAGCCGCGGCCAAGTTTATCCTCGGATAACTTTTTGCTCTTTAAGCTAAATTCAAAAAGTCCTGCCTCGGTCTGAGGTTTGGCCACGGTATTGGCAAAATAGGGCAGATAAAAACTTTGGTTTGACGATAAGTCGATATAGTCAGGGGATCTCTCGTCGTAGTCCAGAGCGAAGTTTTCGCTAAAGAAGGGATCGTAGAAATTTTTATTGGTATAGAGTTCAGGATCTGAAGGATCTTCGGAAAGCTTTAGAAATTGAGTCTGATCATCTGCATTGTCAAAAGCTTCGTTTAAAGAGGATGCCAAGGTGCTGTAGCCTATAACTTTGCCTATTTGAGGTAAAGACGTGCTACTCCCGTCTGCCATACCGTAACTAAAGCCTTCTGCAGTGAGCAGTCCGTTGTTAAAACCTGCGATTAGTCCTGCTTTTATTTGGGAATTGTTGCTGTTGTCCGCAAGTTTTAAAACGGTGTCCTGGGAGGTTAGGGCAAGTACGTTGCTTATATAGTTATTGCCTTCTAGTGTTCCTGCCAAGGCCCCAAAATTAAAGGCTTTATCCTTAGCGATTTCTCCTAAAAGCTCAGTATGTACTTCAAGATCTTTTAAGGTGCTGTTTTTAATGTTTGCAGCAAGCCCTCCCAAGTTGGCTTTATCAACCGAGGGTACGCTTAAAACGGCATTGATAAAGAGACGGTTTACCTCGGCTTCATTTAAATTTGCAAACAGTCCTGTAAAAGCATCGCTGCTACTTTGAGAAAAACTTATGCGACTGTAAGCACCGTCAAAAGTGCCGCTGAAAGGAACGTTTGGTAAAAGCGGTGAGGAAAGCTCGCCTAACTCCAGATCGTTGGTAAGAAAGTATTTACCGTCTTTTTTTACGGCCAAAAGTTCTTCTTTGGTAGATATAGGCGTCTCGCCGCGATGCAAAAAAAGATCGTCTCCTGAGAGATTGCGTTCATTTTTAAGATCGCTTTTTTCATCGCAACCTATATCGATGCGTTTTACGGAGGAGCGCAGGCTTAAACGCTCGCTGTTGCGGTTGTGCAGGGGATCGCCTGCAATATCTCGGATATTGGCAATATCCCTGATCACGATTTGCCCGCCGTCGACGATGAGATTGTCGGTATTGATCTGTCCTAGGAGATTGACTCGTCCCATTCCGTGCTTTTCATCGGGCAGGCTGAGGCTACCTGTGGCTGTGAAATTCTCGATGACACCGTCATCTATTTTGGAGGTGATCAAGCCAAGTTTCGGAGCTTGAATCGAGGAATTGACTCCTGCGCTGATCCCGGCGGGATTTACGATGTAAACGTTGCCAAAACCTTGGATTCTGCCGTTAATACATGACGGACTGCCGCCTAAGACCAGATTCAAATAATTGTGATTGTCAAAGGAGAGTACCGCGTCTTCGGAGACGTTGAAAGAATTCCATTTAAGCACATTGTTGTTTTTGTTGGAAACAACGAACATACTCTGCTCGTCTGAATTGATCATTACTCCGTCAGGTTTGATTTCGGCCAGTACCGGCAGTTCGGCGGCGTGTACGGAATGAAGGCAAAGCAGTGCCGAAGCTATGGCGCTTAAATGCAATGCGGGTGCATGGGGATGATGATGCATAAAGTTTCCCAAATAAAAGGCGGAATACGCCGTAAGTTTTTAAGGGCTTGTGCCCTCGTCTTGGGAAACATTGTGCTTGTGGAAAAAAGATTTTTTTCCACAGTCAGGCTAGATCCGCCAAAGTAAATAGGCGTTAAACGTGGAAAAATTTTTTAGTTGCGACCTATGCCGCGCAGTGCTAAGAACCACTCTTTTAAGAGGATCACGAATACTGCAACCATCAGAAAATAGCGAAAGAGGTTGTAGACGGTAAGGGAGGATTCATAGGCAGCAGTGCCCGGAATTAAAAGGAGTTTTTGCTCGGCAAAAAATGCCCAGCAGGCCCAGGCAAAAGACCAGGTAAAAAGAGCGGAGAATTTACGCTTTTGGCGGTTGAAAATTACTCCCTGCACGCTGAGTACGACACTGGCTAAGCTCAGCAATACTATTCTTTGAAAAGAATCGGGAAATAAAGCATAACCGTGCATGGCCATGATCCACCAGGCCATTAAAAAGCAGGATGAGACAATAAAAGGTTTTAAAAAATCCACATCGTCTCCTGAAGATGTTGAAACGCATGCACTTTTGCAGGATAATGCGCCAATTTTAAAAGAAAAAAGCCTCATAAGAGGCTCTTTATCTGGTGCTGGCAACAGGAATCGAACCTGCGACCCCCTGGTTACGAATCAGGTGCTCTACCTACTGAGCTATGCCAGCGACGCCAAGTATTCTAACAAAAAACGTCAGTTTTTTAAATAAATATAAAATTTTTCTTTTAATCAAAAAGTTACTTGAGTTTTAAACTGATTTTACTTGGTATCTGAGGTTTGAAAAGGCTTTTTCAAAGCTTTCAATCAATTTTTGATTAAAGAGCAACGCAGATCTTTGCAGTTTATAAAAAGAGGAAAAAAATGGCTGCTGATTACAAACCTTTTGCACCGTTGATAGAGCGTATCAAGCGTGACGGTAAATGTCTTGAAGGAGGGATCTTAAAGGTTGACAGTTTTGTGAATCACCAGATAGATCCTACTTTGCTGCAATCCATGTCCATAGAATTTGTCAGAAGATTTGCCAATAAGGATATAAACAAGATCCTGACCATCGAGGCTTCGGGCATAGCCCCTGCTATTATGGTAGGTTTCCTCCTAAATGTTCCCGTAGTCTTTGCCAAAAAGAAAAAACCTTCCACTATGCAGGACATGCTCGTTACCGAGGTGTTTTCTTTTACCAAACAGAGAACTTACAGCGTGTGTTGTTCCAAAGAATTCTTGAAAAAAGGTGATAAAGTACTGTTTATCGACGATTTTCTTGCCAACGGCAATGCTGCCAAAGGGATAATCGATCTTACAGAGCAGGCAGGGGCCGAGCTTGAGGGTATGGGTTTCATCGTGGAAAAATCCTTCCAGCACGGCGGGGAAATGTTAAGAAAGATGGGATATCAGGTGGAGTCTTTGGCCATCATCGACAGCCTG
>CALBLB010000039.1 GCA_937896115.1 uncultured Succinatimonas sp. | reverse complement strand
GAGCGTGATGCACGTCTTGGGATCGGCCCACAGATCGGGGTTCCCGAGGAAAACAACGAAGAAAAGGACTAACGCTTTTTAGTTAGCATAAAAGATGAAACCCCGGTTAATTGCTGGGGTTTTTTATGAGCTGAATAGACTTTTTATCAAACCGTTTTGTGATCATATTCACAAAAATCGCCTGCCGTTAAAATCACCTATCTTATTGAAATTTATTTTTATTTTTTAAAAAACTTCCTTTTTTAGGCGGAATCCGCCTAAATTCGGCGGGATGCATTTTTTGATTTTGTAAACTGCTTACATACAAAAAACAACTGAGCAGAAAAAATGCAAACGAATGAAAATCCGGCCGTTCACAGGCTAAAACAGGCATTGGGCTTAGAAATTCTTGCCTACCTTCAAGATCCCGATTTAAACGAGATCATGCTAAATCCCGACGGCAGGTTATTTGCCGAAAACTCAGCAGGAGACATGCGCTGTTGCGGCAAATTGGATGAAAACAAAGCCCGCATGGTGATCCTGACTCTCGCTTCGTTAAGTCAGGGGATCTTCGATCCCAAAATTCCCATAATCAGTTGCGAACTGCCGTTTAGCAACGCACGCTTTGAAGGTTTGTTACCGCCTTTGACCAGAAAACCTATTTTTTCCATACGCCGTCATGCCTTTGGTCAAAGAACGCTTGGCGATTTGCTAAAAAACGGCATGCTAACCGAGGTGCAATACCGCATTTTAATCGAGATTTTAAGACAAAAGCGTTCAGTGATCGTTTGCGGTGAAACCGGTTGCGGTAAGACTACCTTATTGCAGGCCATGCTTACGCAATTGCAGGAATTATCTCCTCAAGAGCGCGTCATCACCATCGAAGATACCCCGGAATTAAAATGCGCGCTTGATAACACCGTGGCTTTATATTCAGGCCCTTCCTGTCCTCAGGAACGTTTGTTACGTTCATCCTTACGTCTGCGCCCCGATCGCATCATCATGGGAGAGATCAGAGGAGCAGAAGCGCTTGATCTTATCGATGCCTTAAGCACCGGCCATTCAGGATCTATGGCTACCTTGCATGCAGGATCTCCTAAACAAGCCCTGCGTCGTCTTACTTTGTTGGTTTCACGTCATCCTCAAGCCCCGAAACTTATCGAGCCTACGGTGGTACAA
>CALBLB010000038.1 GCA_937896115.1 uncultured Succinatimonas sp. | reverse complement strand
ATACCAAATACGTAAATTATTGGATGCACTCGGGGATGGTGATGATCAATGAGCAGAAAATGTCCAAATCATTACACAATTTCTTCACGATCCGTGATGTACTGAAGGAGTACGATGCTGAGACGGTACGTTTCTTCTTAATGTCAGGACAGTATCGCAGTGCCCTTAATTATTCGCAGGAAAATCTTGATAAGGCAAGAGCCGGACTTGCGAGACTTTATACTACGTTACACGGAATTGAAGCTCTAAAGCCTGAAAGTCAAGATGATGAGTATACGAAACAGTTTTGTGAGTATATGGATGATGATTTCAATACTCCTGGGGCTATTGCGGTACTTTTTGATCTGGCCAAACAAATAAATAAGGAAAGCGGTGATAAAGCCTCGATGCTTGCCGGCAGGCTCAGAGAATTGGGCGGAGTACTGGGGATCCTGCAACAGGATCCTGACGTTTTCTTAAAGAGCGGAGCTGCCGTCAAAGACGCAGACGACGATGATATCCAAGAAATAGAAGCTCTTATTAAAGAACGCAATGATGCCCGTAAGGCCAAAGATTGGAGCAGAGCAGATACTGCTCGTGACAAGCTTAAATCTATGGGAATAGAACTTGCCGACGGACCGTCAGGTACCACTTGGCGCCGTGTTTGAATTTATAAGGCCGTGATCCTGCGGCCTTTTTTCTTTTCTCCAAGACAAAAAAGGAGCGGATATGTATCTGCAACAGGCTGAGATCCGTAACTTCAGAGGAATAAGACAACTGAAAGTGGATTTTGAAAGTGACTGCACGGTGCTTATCGGTGAGAATTCTTGGGGCAAATCGTCTTTGTTGCGAGCTTTATGGATGGCAATGGGATGCGGAGAAAAACTTTGCCGTTTTGTTCCAGAAGATCTTTATGTTCCTATCCCTCTTTTGGAAGATAAGGAAGAGAATCAGGAGCTAAATACTGACGAGCAACTTTCATTACGACCTGCTTTGCATTTTTCTTCAAAAAAAAGGCGCCGCGACCGCATAATCGAGCAGATGCAACAGGAAGCACAAAAAGAAAATGCGCAAGGAGATTTTTTTCGTAAGGAATATGAATTTTCAAGTCAGGATTTTTACAAAGCTAAAGCTGATAAGGTGCAATTTGACTTTATTTTTGCCGAAGGTGCTCTTGGATCGGAACTTTTGACTCTTCCCCAGTTAAAAAAATTTTGGATGTACGGCGATGACGGTATTTATCGCATTCATTGGAGAATAGTAGGGCGACGTGACAAGGATATTTTCAAAACTGAACACCTTTTAATTTGCAGGACGCAAGCGGATCAAAAAGAGATAAGAAAAGGGATCCTTGCTCTCATAAGGCTTAATCCTGTTTTACGTATACGTGATCAGCGTATGAGCAGGAGTGCTCCTGATGATGAAGACAGACTCAGAGGAGACGGCTCTTATGTGTTTGAAAATTTTGCAGAAGCCTTTAAAAACGATATGGCAATATCCGCGCCTGAAATGAAACGCAGATTGGATTGTTTGAATGATCTTTCGCAAAGGTATTTAACCAACTATTCAGGACCTGCTATTTTAAAGGACAGGACTCGGCAAACGCGCAACAACGACATTTTAGGACGTACCGTTTCAATTGAAACCTTGTCATCCTTACGTGAGACCATGGAAAAACCCGGGATCAACAAAGTAAAGATCCTGACTACTTTGCTTGCAGGCGTCGTACTTTCGTCACAGGGCGAGCGTAAATTGAGTTTACAAGCTTCGCCAATCATTATCTTTGAAGACATAGAGGCGCGATTTCATCCTTCGCTATTGTTGTCTTTTTGGTCGATAGTAAGTGCGGTACGAGTACAGAAAATTGTCACGACAAATTCAGGGGATTTGCTTTCGGCCATACCTCTGCAGGCTTTGCGCAGGCTGTACAGACCCTATTACGATACCAGAAGTTATAAGGCAGATGTAAAGTCGTTATCCCTCGATGATCAAAGGCGTATTGCCTTTCATTTGCGTATCAATCGTCCTATGACTTTTTTTGCACGAACTTGGCTTTTGGTTGAAGGAGAAACCGAAATCTGGGTTATTTCGCAGGCTGCGGCTATATTGGGGATCAGCTTGCAGTGTGACGGGATCCGTACCGTGGAATTTGCACAATGCGGTTTAAATCCTATTATGAA
>CALBLB010000037.1 GCA_937896115.1 uncultured Succinatimonas sp. | reverse complement strand
CGTATTGCCTGCAAGACTACTTACGGCGGCAAGACCGTACTCTCTGGCTTTGACGGTACCGATTCAATTGTTCAGGGAACAAAAGCTGGAGCCAAAGTCAATTTTCAGGTAGGTGCAAACTCCAATGATACTCTGCAGCTTGATCTGCAGTTGCACGGCACAGGTCAGGGAGATAAAACCACTAACTACAGTCTTTCTTCTTTGATGATTGCAGCTGGCATGACTCCTGCTACGGCAACCAAAGCCGGGGATAAAGCTTCTTTTAAATCAGGAGACAACATCGTCTTCAACGTCAGCAACTCTACTGCTGCACAAGATACTTTGGCCAACATCGATAAGGTCATCAACGTGATCGACACCAAGCGCGGTGACTTCGGTGCCTTGCAAAACCGTATGGAATCTACCATCAGCAACCAGACCAATATTGCCAACAACGAAACCGACGCAAGATCCCGTATCCGTGATACCGATTATGCTACTGAGGCTTCAAACCTGTCTGCTCAGAGCATAGTGCAACAGGCTGCCTCCTCGATGTTAACTCAGGCCAATAGCCTGCCGCAGCTGGCTCTCTCGCTTCTGGGTTAATTTAAAAGGCTTGTCTTCGTCACGATCACTTCTCCTGCAAAGATCGTAACGAAGATTTTTGAAAGGCTCCCTTCGGGAGCCTTTTTCATGTGAGAGATCCCTGCAATCAAATACAGGGATATACAGACGGTAAAAACTTTAAGGCAGGATGAAACCTATCTTGCGATAAACATCATCAAGAGTCTTTTGAGCACGCTCTGAGGCTTTCTCGGCACCGTGCTTTAAGATCTCCTTTAAATAATCTTCATTGTCGCGAAGTTCACGGTAACGCTTCTGGATGGGTTCAACCATAGCCACGACGGCGTCGGCAACTTCACTCTTGAAGGTTCCGTACATCTGACCTTTAAAGTGCTCCACCAGATCTTCAACACTGCGCCCCGTTGATGCTGACATCAGCTCCAAAAGATTGGAGACGCCGGGTTTCTTATCCCAATCGTAAGCTACTACAGGGGGATTATCAGAATCGGTTACGGCACGCTTAAGCTTTTTGACTATAGACGCAGGCTCTTCAAGCAAACGGATCACGTTGTTGGGATTGTCATCAGACTTTGACATCTTCTTTGAAGGATCCTGCAGGCTCATCACTCGACCGCCTGCTTTGGGGAAGAAACCTTCAGGAAGCACGAAGGTCTTGCCGTACAGTCCGTTAAAGCGCTCGGCGATGTCGCGGGTGATCTCGATATGCTGTTTCTGATCATCTCCAACGGGCACCAGATCAGCCTGATACAACAAAATATCGGCGGCCATCAGCACCGGATAATCATAAAGACCTGCAGAGACATTGCCTGCACCGTAACGCTTGGACTTGTCCTTAAACTGAGTCATGCGCGAGAGTTCGCCGAATTGGGTATAGCAGTTTAACACCCATGAGAGCTGACAGTGGGCAGGAACGTGAGACTGCAAAAACAGCACGCATTTGGCAGGATCGATGCCGGCTGCCATAAAGATGGACAAAACGTCAAAAGAGCGTTTTGCCAACTGCTCAGGATCTTGTCTTACGGTGATGGCATGTTCATTTACCACGCAATACACGCAGTCATATTCATCCTGCAACTTCACCCAATTGCGCAACGAACCTATGTAATTGCCGATGGAAAGTTCGCCCGAAGGCTGAATGCCGCTGAAAATAATCTTTTTTGACATGGGTGTCATCTCTGTTGTAATTGTTTGATAAGTGCCGTTAACGCACTAAAATCATTGAAAATATGATCAGGATCAATTGTATCAGGATCAGCTGAAAAATATCCGTAGGTAAAAAACACGGTGCTCATTCCCGCGCGCTGACCTGCAAAAACATCGTTTTCACTATCCCCTGCCATGGCACATTCATCAGGACTGACTTTTAGTTTTTGCGCCACATATAAAACAGGCTTGGGATCGGGCTTACGCTCCTGAAGAACTTCTCCGCCCAACACGAAATCGAAGCAGGAGAAAAGCCCCATGTACTTAAGCAAAGGGACTGCAAACATCTGCGGCTTGTTGGTACATACCCCAAGCTTGATCCCCTGCTCTTTAAAAAAGGCCAGTCCTGTTTTTACCCCGGGGTACACACTGTAATTATCGGGCAATCCTTCACTGTAGTAGCGGTTGAACAACTCTCGCACTCTTGCAAGCAAGGCCGGATCCACATCCTCGGGCTCGGCATCGCGACGCCCTGCAATGGCTCTTGTTAAAAGCAGTTTGACTCCGTTGCCTACGTAAGTTTTGGCCTCATCTACCGTAGGAGCTTTAAGACCTGCCGCCTCGCACGAGAGTTTGGCTGCCAACGCCAGTTGAGGCAGGGTATCGGCTAAGGTACCGTCCAAGTCAAAGATGAGTCCTTTGGGAACCTGCTGTAATTTCATTGCGCTTTATTCTCAAGCGCCGAAGTCAAAGCCGCCAAAGCCGCAGCTTTGTCCTGCTCTCCGAAGAAAGCCGATCCCACCACGAACACGCGTGCGCCGTATTCTGCAACCGTAGCGATATTGGAGGCTTTCACGCCGCCGTCTACCTCTATTAAGATCTTGTGATCGCTTTCTTTAGCCGCCATACGTCTGACATCGGCAACCTTGGTAAGACAAGCAGTCAAAAGTTTTTGACCGCCGTAGCCGGGGTTCACCGTCATGACCAGCACAAAATCCAAGGTATGCCACAAATAACGCAGAAACTCTATTCCGGTACCGGGATTTAAGGCCAAACCTGCCTTTACACCGCGCGATCTGATATAAGCGAGCATACGCTCAACATGGGTACAGGCTTCAGGATGGAACGATATCCATGAAGCTCCTGCATCGATGTAATCTCCGACCACCTGCTCCGTCACCGGCTCTACCATGAGATGTACGTCAAACACGGTATCCGGGAAACGGGCGCGCATTTTTTTTAAAAACATGGGGCCGAAGGTCATATTAGGCACAAAATGATAATCCATCACGTCAAAGTGGATGATATCCACGCCCTGCGCTATGGCCTGCTCTACATCCTGCTCCAAATTCAGCAGATCGGCTGACAGGATAGATCCTGCAATCAGATATTTTTTGTTATTAACGTCCATTGGCTGTACTAAGTCTCATTTCTGTCTGTACGCGGTCAAAGGTCTTGGGAAAAGGTCCGCCTACTCTTAAAGAAGAAGGCAATTTGGCTCTTTCTCTTAAGGCCGCAGCGGGGCTTGCAAAATCACCCGTCACCAAAACAAACCAGGGACGACGCTCGCGGGTAGTTTCGTAAATCCAATAACGATCTGAAACTCCTGCCGAGGCCTGTACCACGGCCTGACGATTGCGCCCTGCAATTACCTGCAAAGTGTAGTGATCAGCATTCTTGCTCCAAAGCTCGGAAACGCTTCCCGGGATCCCTCCGCGTCCAAAGCCGTTATAACCTGCCGTCCGGTAAGCACGCGGTCTGGCATTTTTCTTGTTAGAGGCATTGCGCTTTGGAGCTTTGGCGTTGCTCTTCCCGCCATCATCCAAAGAAGCCGCAGCCTTATCGGCAAGTTCTTTTAATTTGGCTTCACGCTCGGCTTCTTTTGCATCTTGCGCCTGTTTTAAAGCCTCGGCTTCGTTTTGCCTGCGCAAAGCCTCATCCTCAGCCTTAATCTCATCCTCTCGCAACATATTGTCGCCGCGGGTTAAAAAATCACCGTTGTCGGTACTCTGCTCTTTGCCCTTTGTCTCGTTTTTATTTAAAGATCCGTCCAGGCTTCGCCGGGGTAATTCCGGATCTTTTCCTGATCCGGCCTCACTCTTCTCGATGGCATCGAGGGTTTCCCCGTTTAGGGTTACCGATTTTTTATGCTCGGCATCGGGGGTATTGGCCTCTATGCCTTCTTTGAGATTAGGAAGCAAAGCACCGTCGTCAAGCTGAGGCTTGTCGGCACTGCCGCGCTCCTGCTTCGCTTTAAGATCCGTAGGCGCAGGAGCCGAAGAGCGCAAAGGATCTGCATTTTGCTGCTCTGCCTTACGAGCCTCATCAACCGAAACATCCGGCAAATCACTCTGCGGAAGTTCTGGATTTTTCCCGGTGCCTTCCTGCACCTTTTGAGAGCCTGAATTACCGCCTGCAAATGACGGTAAAGATGAAGTCCCCGGGCGTACCAGCGTAGTATCGGCATCTTCATTCTGATCATCACCGCCGAAAAGCGATCCGCCGGTAAACAGCGGAATGATGCATAACAAGACTATGATCAGGCTTACTACAGTGATAAAAATCCCGGCCAAACCGCGATTTTTTTTCTTTTTAAGCTCACGCAACTGCGCCTCATTCTCAGGCGGTCTGGCGCTCTGAGCCAACTTGGGATCGTCCATAAGAAGCTCCGTCTGTTTAATAACCTTGCTTATATTACCCTTGCAACCTTCCAAATAACGAGGAAGTTTTTGAGAAATAGCTTCATAATTCCTGATCTTGCCTGCAGCCTCAAAATAAGCCTTAACCAAAGACAAACTCTCGGTCAAAGACAAAGGCAACATCGCAATTTCACGAAACTTGCCTTTGATGCTTGCACGCCTTACCTGCTGAGTCCAAAGAGGGTGGGCCGTAAGCAGAAAAGCAAAACGTCCACCCCCTAAGGTCTGCTCATAAAGGGATTTTAATTCATTGAAAAAACCTATGGTTACTGCATCGACATCATCGATCATCACCAGTACTTTGCGACGTCCCGGTACCGGGATCTTGCTTAAAGTATCACACAAATTCAAATTAAGATCCCATTTGCCGCTGGGCAACAATTGCGATAAGAACATCTGTCTTAAAGCAGGCAACGCTTCATCGGCGCTGCAGGGAACAAAAATTATCTGATAGCGATCTTCAAGCTCGGCGATCACGTTTTCAAGCGCACCGGTACGCCCGCTGCCGCTGTCTCCTGAAAGGATCACGAAAGATCCGGCTTCACGAAACTGCGCACACAAAAGATCCGTGATCTTAAGACGGGTATTAGGATGCGATGACGCTGCTTTCACTTTATGCCCTTAAGCTCGTCAATTAAAGAGATGATCTCGTCATCGCTTACATCGGTGTAAAGGCCTACCTTTCCAAGGCGCTCGGGCAAGACATAACGGATCACGCCCTGCCTTACCTTCTTGTCGTGACGCATAAGACGCAGAAAATCCTGAGCCTGCATCTTCTCAGGAATACGATCAGGCAGTCTGCAACGCACGATCAGGGAG
>CALBLB010000036.1 GCA_937896115.1 uncultured Succinatimonas sp. | reverse complement strand
ACGAGTTTAAACAGAAACTTAAGGAGCACGACACTTCGGTAGGTACAGTCTGAAAAAATTCCAAACTGAACCTTTGTGATCATTGAATACCGGAGCCGCTTAATATGCTCCGGTATTATACTTGGATCATTCAAAAAGTTTTTCCAGGATCTCCACAGGGTGCAGTGCTTTCTTTCCTTCCATGCGCTCTACCTGGGATCGGCATGAATAACCGGTTACCAGACAACGTTCAAAAGGTCTTGAAGAGATCTCATCATGCCAGTTACGCTTATAAACGGCATAACTTTCCTCAAGATTTCCGACCATATGACCGTGCAAGCCTGCCATTCCGCAACAAGCTACCGGTACGGGCAAAAGCTCAAGTCCGAAGGCGTGCATGATCTCCTGCCACTGTCTTACTGATTTGGGCAACAAAGCCTGCTCGGTACAATGGGCAAATAAATAATAAGGATCGCTAAGATCACCTGATGAATGGCATTTTTTCCTCAGATCCTGTAAGCGCTTATTGATTTTAGGATCGCTTACAACCTGTGACAACCATTCTTCAGGAAGCAAAACTTCAAACTCACCGCGCACCTTCCCTAAAATAGCCGGATACTCATCGCGGTAACAAATGGTAAGCGCAGGATCATACCCCACCAAAGTTATGCCCTTTTGAGAAAGAGCTGCAAGACGAGCTGCCTGCTTTGACGCAAAATGAATGAATTTCTTACGGGCACCGCGTATCACCATCAGTTTGCCGTTGATATAAGGACGCAGAAAATGCACCTTATACCCCAAATTGGCAATCAGTTTGGCAAAGCTTATGAGTCCGTCGGTTTCATAAGCTGCGGTGAAAGGATCGGTTACGATCAAAATCTCCGGTAACTCTACCTCTGCCTGTTTTGCAGAAAGCAACTTAAATCCGTATTGTGTGCACTGATCTTTCAGGGTTTTTTCAGAAAAAGGCGGCAGATCGGCAAGTCCGAATATTTTGGCACAAACTTGTTTAAATAAGGTGTTTTTGAACACGACATTGGATAATTTGGGCCATTTTGCCGACAAAGGGATCAGCCATTCGGCGTTAAGCGTCAGCAGATCCATGGACGGTCTTAAATAACGATCGTAATACATGGAGATAAAACGCGAATTGAGATCGGCTGCGTTTACATGTGCCGGGCATACCCCTTTACAGGATTTGCAAGCCAGACAAGTTTTGATTTTTTCCAGGATCTCGGTGTTGTAATCCCCTTTTTTGTCGCAAAAGGTGTTATACGCTCTTAAAAGAAAATGCAGAGGGTTAGGAATTGAAGTCAAAGCCGACGCTTCCTCGGCAAAGGGGCTGAATCCCTTGTCGTTCATGAGTCTTAACCATTCACGCATAAGTTCTGCATAGCCTTTGGGACTTCTGACATGATCCTTGGTATAACGATAACTAGGACACATCAATGCGGACTTTGAATAGCTGAAACACTGACCGTTGCCGTTACAACTTACCGCCCCTTTAAAACTTTCCCTGACGTTAAAAGGAATGGTGCGATCAAGATCTCCGCGCATGGGACCGTCTATGGCAACCAATTGATCCCTATCGTTTGAAAAGGGTACGCAGATCTTGCCGGGGTTTAAAATATTTTCAGGATCAAACAACTCCTTTACTTTACGGGCTACGGGGTACAATTCCTTGAAAAAAACCTCACCAAACACGCTGCGATAGCCTCTGCCGTGCTCTCCCCACATCTGTCCTTGGTATTTTTCAACAAGCTTAACCACCCCCTCCGAGATCTCTATAAGCTTGTGCCTGTCCTCATCGGTAGTAAGATCAAGCGCCGGACGTACATGCATAAGTCCGGTATCCACGTGTCCGAACATACCGTAAGGTACGCCTTTGGCGTCCAAAAGTGCACGAAACTCCCGTATGTAATCGGCAAGATCCTTGGGAGGAACCACGGTATCTTCGGTAAAAGCCACCAACTTGCGGCGTCCTGCGGCATTTCCAAGAAGCCCCACGGCCTTTTTTCTCATCCCGTAAACAGCAGCAATACCCTGACTGTTCAGAACTTTTTGTACTCCCAAGATCCCGGCGTTGCCAAGCTTTGTACAAGAGAGCAATTCTTTATAAAGAGTATCAAGCTTTTCCTGCTCTTGTAAGGCATCTTTGCCTGCAAACTCAACTATATTGAGTCCGGCTATTTCCTTTCCCGGAACTTCCCGTATATATTCCTGCACCGAAAGCCAAATATTGTCCTGCATGGCAAGTTTCAATACTTTGGAGTCGACGGTTTCTACGGAAAGTGCTCCGGCCTCTATAAGCGGAATGGCATTTTTTAATGCGGAGAAGAAATTGTCGTATTTGACAACCAGCAATCCCCGGTATTTTGGCAAAGGCGTAAGATCGAGCACCGCTTCGTACAATATGCCCAAAGTACCTTCGGCACCGCAGATAAGACGGCTTAGATTGACGGTACCGGTATCGGCATCATAGGCATGGAAAAGATCATAACCGGTCATAAAGCGATTTAATTTGGGAAAAATTTCGCAAATTTTGGCCCTGTTGTCTTTTAAAAGCGGTACCAGCTTACGGTAAAGATCCCCCTCAAGCCCGGGTAAATTCATTTTTTTATCAAGTTCGCTTCCGCTTACAGGCCCGAACGTAGCTACGGAGCCGTCGGTCAACACCACGGTAACCGCCTTAATATGGCTTGAAGTACGGCCGTATTTTAAAGATCCCTGTCCTGCAGCATCATTACTTATCATTCCGCCTATGGTGGCACGGCTTGACGTAGAAAGCTCAGGAGAGAAAAACAAGCCTTCTTTTTTTATAAGCTCGTTAAGCTCATCTTTGATCACGCCCGATTGAACCGTGATCTCCTGTTTTTGCACGTTAAAATTTCTAACTTCTTTCAAGTAGCGGGAACAATCCAGAGTTATGCCGCGATTTAAAGATTGTCCGTTAGTTCCGGTACCGCCGCCGCGCGGGGTAAAGATCACTCTTTTATAGTCACTGTGTCCGCGCAACTTCATTGCCAAGGCGATATCTTTGCAGGAGCGCGGAAAGATCACCGCCTGAGGCATACACTGATAGACGGAATTGTCGGTGGCACACAAAAGACGTGAGGAATGCTCCTCTTCGATATCACCTGAAAATCCCAAGTTTTTAAGTTCTGTAAGATACTCACGATAAAGAGTCGAAACTTCAGGCAGGTTGTCGATGCGCGGGATCATGTTGAGTCCTCATCACGTTTAAAAAAAAGCTTACTGATCCTTTTAGTTTGACTGTATCTGCATACATTAGTCAAAAAAAACATCTTTGCACAAAATAAGGGAGGAACTGATAAATTGCGCTTACCGGATCTGCATGATCAGCATAAAGATAAAGCTGAAATTGCTGGGAATGCTAAAGGGAAAGAAATGGTAGCTAAGACTGGAATCGAACCAGTGACCTCAGCATTATGAGTGCCGCGCTCTAACCGACTGAGCTACTTAGCCACTTGTAAAGAGTTGGCTGGGGCACTAGGGATCGAACCTAGGTAATGGCGGAATCAGAATCCGCTGCCTTACCACTTGGCTATGCCCCAACTCTGTTGCGTCGTTCCGTATCCATCTTATGGCAGGGGTACCCGGGTTCGAACCAGGGAATGGCGGGATCAAAACCCGCTGCCTTACCACTTGGCTATACCCCTATCACGGTTTTTCGCCGCAGGGCTACTGAACAACGGAGCCGATTATAACGACGTTTTTTAACTTGTCAAATACTTTTAAACTGATTAAAGCGGTTTTTTTGTCCTTATTCAGATTAACTTATTGATAAGTATACTTTTTATTAATTTATTTTTAGTATACGTTTTCAACTTTAAAAAATTTCAACGTCTCTTATAGAGTCTTATAGAGAAAGAATTCAACTTTGCCACAGTCTTCATATAGAAAAAAGCTTGTTTTAGTGATCTTCAACGGATTTTCCTGCTATATTTTCTTTACTACTAAAGAGCAAATTTCAATGACAGCCAACGATTCTGCCCAAAACATCTTAAAGCACCCCCGTAACGATAAAAAACCGGACATTCTTGCTTTTTGCTATGACTTTGACAAAACCCTGTCCCCTGAGGACATGCAGGCACAAGGTTATATTCAGAAACTGCAGGAAAACGTTCAGGAATTTTGGAAACGCTGTAACGATCTGGCACACGGTCACGGGATGGATCCCAATCTTGCCTATATGTACCTGATGTTAAAAGGTGCCGAAAACAATTTCTATGTCAAAAAGGAAACTCTGAAACGTTTCGGATCCAAGGTCAAACTCTATGACGGTGTCGATACGTGGTTTGACCGCATGGAAAAACTTGGTGAAAAATATCAGCTTTCAATCGAGCATTACATCATTTCCTCGGGGATCAAGGACATGATAGAAGGCACCAAAATAGGCAAAAAATTCAAAATGATCTATGCAAACACCTTTCTTTACAATGAAGGCGGCAGCGCCGTATGGCCTGCACAGATCATCAATTTCACCAACAAAACCCAATTCCTCTTCCGCATTGAAAAAGGAGCCATCGACGTTAATGACGACGATGTAAACACTTATTACAAACCAAGTGAAATGCGGGTGCCCTTTTCCAACATGATCTATATCGGCGACTCAGCCACGGACATACCCTGCATGAAACTGGTCAACTCCTTCGGCGGACATTCAATAGGCGTGTTCGATCCGATAAAACAGGACAAAAGTCAGGTTTACCGCCTTATGCGCGATCATCGCATAGGATATTTTGCACCTGCTGACTACAAAGAAGGATCAGAGCTTGAAACCTTGGTAAAAAAAATAGTTCGCTATGTCGCCGCAGGATGCGATCTAAGACATGAGAACGAACGCTATCTTAAGGAAAGTGAAGAATATTTACGTAAAAACTGACAGACGGCAAAAGTACTTTTTTAAAGACTTCCTCCGCCGTGCAAAAAATCCTGCCGCTTTGTACAATATCTCGAAAATTTTTAAACACCGACAAAACCATGATCACCAATTTAAACGTAAATCAGTCTGCCGATTTAAAACTCCAGCTCGGAACATTTTATATTGCCGTCTGGGGTTGCCAGATGAATGTGTATGACACCGGACGCATTCGCGATCTTTTAATTTCAAAAGGATATGCCGAAGTAGCATCCCCCAAAGATGCAAGCGTAGTCATACTGGTAACCTGTGCCGTACGTGCCAAAGCCGAAAATAAAGTTTTCAATCAAATCGACGCCTGGCGACACCAAGGAGACGTACGCGATGAAACCGTCGTAGCCTTGGGAGGATGCGTGGGCACCGAACTTGGGCAAAAGATTTTAGACGAGGATCGCGGCGTAAGCATAGTATTCTCCCCCAAAACCATACACCGTCTGCCGGATCTTATCGAACTTTACAAAGCAACCTCACGTCCCGTATGCGACGTTGAAGCCGACTCCATGGAAAAATTCGACTCCCTGCCCTTGCAAGGTCGCAGCGGAGCTTCTGCCTTCGTTACCATCATGGAAGGTTGTTCAAACAAATGTACTTATTGCATAGTTCCTTACACCCGCGGAGAAGAAAAATCCCGTGACGTTGCCGATATTCTCAACGAATGCAAAAACCATCTAAAAGAAGGGGCGCGTGAACTGCACCTTTTAGGACAAAACGTCAATTCTTTTTGCGGTTTGAACGAGGACGGCAGCGAATGCTCTTTTGCCGAACTGCTTTATGAAGTAGCGGCACTGCCAGGAGTGCAACGCATACGCTTTACCACTTCAAATCCCATGGATTTTACTCAAGAAGTGGTTGAAGCCATAGGAGCCTTGCCCATCATTGCCGATGCCATCCACATTCCCGTACAAAGCGGATCCGATACCATATTGCAGCGCATGCATCGTCGTTATACCGCCGCCTCCTACTTAAAACTTGTGGAAGATATAAGAAAAGTGCGCCCTTCAGCCCGCATTTCTTCAGACTTTATCGTAGGCTTCCCCGGTGAAAGCGACGCTCAGTTTGAAGAAACCATGGAATTGGTACGCAAAGTAAAGTTCGACCAAAGCTTCAGCTTTATCTACTCAAAACGCCCCGGAACCCCGGCGGCTGAGTACCCTGACGAAGTTTCTTTGGAAGAGAAAAAACAACGTCTGTATCGATTGCAGGCACTTTTGGAGCAATGTGCCAAAGATTACAGCCAGGAATATCTGCATACCGTTCAGGATGTACTGGTAGAAGGAACTTCATCAAAAGATGAAAACGAGTTAAAAGCCCGCAGTTCTGCAAATCGTATCGTAGTCTTTAAAGGTTCAAAAGATCTGGTAGGTTCGATGGTAAAAGTCAAGATAGTCCAGATCCTGCCGCACACCCTGCGCGGAGAACTGCTTAGCGTTAACCCTTGAATATAAGGAATGAAAGTGAAAGAAATCACCGAAGACTTTCTTTTGGAGCCTGCTGACAAAGACAGACTGGCCGGTCTTGCAGGTCCTGAGGATGCCAACTACCGTCAGATAGAAAAACGTCTGGGCTTAAGAATTGCAGTTTCCGGAGCGCATGTACATCTGCAAGGGCAATTATCAAAGCTCTCAAAAGCTGAGAAAATCCTAAAAAATCTTTATGTGGACACAGCCCCCCTTAAAGACGGCAAAGCCCGCTATATAACCGCAGATCAGGTACACCTTGCCATAACCGAAGGCATCAGACTTGAGCAGACTGATGACGATTATGCACAAAATGAGGATAGAGGCAGTGTCGGCGCGCTTTATCAAAAAGCCTCCAATTTCAAAATCAAACGAGGTTTTGTCAAAGCCCGTACCGAAAATCAGGCAGAATACATCAACAAGATCTGCAACCACGACGTAACCTTCGGCATAGGACCTGCCGGTACCGGGAAAACCTATCTTGCCGTGGCTGCGGCGGTAAACGCCCTTGAAAGCAATCAGGTAACCCGCATTATCCTGACGCGTCCTGCAGTCGAAGCCGGTGAAAAACTCGGTTTTTTGCCGGGTGATCTGTCGCAAAAGGTAGATCCTTATTTAAGACCGCTTTACGATGCGCTTTTTGAAATGCTGGGCTTTGAAAAGGTGGAAAAACTCATAGAACGCTCGGTGATCGAAATCGCGCCGCTTGCCTACATGAGAGGTCGCACCCTAAACGATTCCTTCATCATCCTTGACGAAGCTCAAAATACCACCGTAGAGCAGATGAAGATGTTCTTAACCCGCATAGGATTTAATTCAAAGGCCGTGATCACAGGAGATCCCAGCCAAATTGATCTTCCTCACAACGTACGTTCTGGACTTAAAAATGCTGCCGAAGTTCTGCGCGATACCGAAGCTATAGGTTTTACCTTTTTCGGATCTCAGGACGTAGTACGCCATCCCGTGGTGGCGCAAATTGTCAGTGCCTACGAAGCTTTTGAAAAAACGCACGGAGATACCAGCGTATACCATCCTAAGAAAAATCAGGAAAGTACAGGATATCAGGGTAAGGAAAACACATGAACGTTGAAGTTGAACTGCAAATAGCCACCGTCGATCAAGACGGGATCCCGACAGAGGAAACTCTGAAAAAATGGGCTAAAACCGCTCTTGAAACGGCAGGACGTACCGAGGATGCCGAGCTTACCGTACGCGTGGCCATGTCCGATGAGGTACAGCATTTAAACGGCATTTACCGCGGTATCGACAAACCCACCAACATTCTCTCTTTCCCTTTTGAATGTCCGCCTGAAGTAAAACTGCCGCTTATAGGTGATTTGGTGGTATGTCTTGCCGTGTTAAAACAAGAAGCTAAAGAGCAGAACAAAAGCGTTGAAGAGCATTTTGCCCATCTGATCGTACACGGCTGTCTGCACTTAATCGGTTACGATCATATAAAACCTGAAGATGCAATGATCATGGAACCTTTGGAAATCAAAGCAGTACAAGCTTTAGGTTTTGACAACCCCTATAAGGACGATGAATATTAAATGTCAAACGACAGTAGTAAAAACGACAGGGAAAACTTTTTTTTACGCTTGTTGCATCCAGGGAAACCTGATTCCCTTGAAGATCTTGAACAGGTCATAGACGATGCCAGACGCCGCGAGATCATATCCCGCAATACCGAAGACATGATCAAGGGAGTATTCGACGTAGGTCGCCAACGCGTCTCCGAGATCATGATCCCGAGATCGCAGATGATCACGATAAACTCTAATGCTACTTTGGAACAGGCTGCCTCTACGGTGGCTTCCTCTGGACACTCCCGCTATCCCGTCATCTCAGGAGATAAAGATCATATTGAAGGGGTATTGCTGGCCAAAGATCTGTTGCCGGCTTTATCGGGCCTTTCCTCTTGCAACACGATAAAAGATCTCCTGCGTCCCTGCGTGATAGTTCCTGAATCCAAACATGTAAGCTCCATGCTGCGCGAATTTCAAAACCGACGTTTCCACCTTGCCGTGGTAGTTGACGAATTCGGCGGCGTCAGCGGTCTTATCACCATCGAAGACATTTTGGAGCTCATCGTAGGCGACATCGACGACGAATATGATCGCGAAGATGATGAAGACGAAGGCGCCTTTATTTCAAAGGCACGGGAAAAAGACACCTATATAGTCAAAGGAACCACTCCGGTTGAAGATTTTGAAGAATACTTCAAGGTAAAACTGCCGCAGGCAGGCGTCGATACCTTTGCAGGTCTCGTTCTCCATCTTTTGGGATATTTTCCCAAAAGCGGAACCAAGCTTGCCTTTAATCATTTCGACATTGAAATACTCTCGGCAGGTAAACAACGCATAAACCTCCTGCGGGTAAAAGTCAAAGATACGATATAGACATGATCTCCAAATTTATCTTTTTGCTGCTCACGCTCCTGCACGGCAGCACTCTTATTGCTTTTTGCCTTTCAAAAACAGGCAGGATACTGTGCGCAGCAGTTTTAGGTCTTGCCGGTACTTTAGGATATGCACCTTATGATCTCTGGCCGGTACTCTTGGGTACCCTCACGCTGCTTTTCATCTTGCTTGCAGGTTTAAAATCTGCAAAAGCCGTTTTTGCTACCGTCCTTACCTACTTTGCCTGTCTTAACCTTGCATCGCTTTCATGGCTCAATTTCGTCATGGAAGGTTTCGGCGGTATGCCGATTTGGGCTGCTTGGACGGTAACTGCGTTTTTTGCTTTATATCTTGCGTTGCACTACGCGCTGTTCGCCGCTTTGGCAAAGCGTTTTTCCAAAAATCGCCAGGCTGTATTCATCTTTTATTTTTTACCCTCATCCTTGGTTGCAGCCGACTTTACCGTAGGTCATTTTTTAAGCGGTTTTCCCTGGATGTACTTTGGAAACACCGCACTGCAGGGTCCCTTTGCCTCGTTTTTGCCTCTTGTAGGGGTACGCGGCACCTCGGCACTTATGACGATAACAGCCGCCGCCGTGGCCATGGCTGCTTTAAGACGCTATCTTTATTTACCCGTAGCAGGACTGGTGGTTTTCTCCGGGGTAATGCTTACCGGAGTTAATTACGCCAAAGCAACTTCTGATCATGACGTGGCTTTGGTACAAGGAGATCTTGAACAAAGCCTGCGCTTGGGACCTGATGCTTTTCAAAAATCGCTTGCGGTTTATTGGGAGGCAAGTCGCGATCTTTTGCCCAAACATTCACTGGTGATTTGGCCTGAGGCAGCTTTGCCTGTTTACCTTAACGATGCCGTGGACGTGATCTCAGATCTTGACAGTGCTGCCAAAGCCTGTAACTCCAATTTGGTTACCGGAGTGTTAAGGCGGGATGAAAACGGACGCTACAACAGCATAGCCGTGTTGGGAAAAAGAGCTGATAACGAGATCCAAATCTACGACAAACGTCATCTGGTACCCTTCGGGGAATTTGTTCCGTT
Source organism: uncultured Succinatimonas sp. (assembly GCA_937896115.1). Classification (GTDB taxonomy): domain Bacteria; phylum Pseudomonadota; class Gammaproteobacteria; order Enterobacterales; family Succinivibrionaceae; genus Succinivibrio. The sequence goes on along the minus strand of CALBLB010000036.1, from coordinate 10,164 downwards.
TGCAGAGTTGTTAAGACCTTTGGGAAAAATCTTCAACATTCCCATGTCGGATTTCACCGTTCCCGAGCACGCCGCGCTGCCTCTTAAGATCCAGGGAGTAACCTATATCCCGGCAATATGTTACGAAGCGATCTTCCCGGAGCTTATACTTTCCCTTGATTCAAAAGATGCTGGCGCCGTACTCATGGTAAGCAATGACGGTTGGTTCGGAAATACCCGCGGACCTTTGCAACATTTCAATATTGCCAGAGCCCGCGCGCTCGAACTGCAAAAACCCATGTTGCGTATCACCAACAACGGAATAAGCGCACTCATAGATCCTGACGGCAACGCCCGAAAAATTCTTCCCCGCGATCAAGAAGCCGTGCTTGAAACTAAATTTACCCAAAGAACCGGACAAACCCCGTATTCACGCCTAGGCGCATGGGGAGCCTTTTTGATCATGCTTGCGCTTATTGCAGGCGGTGTACTGATCTCAAGAATGAAAACGGACGAACAAGCAGAACGCTTTAAGGAATTGATAAGACCGTAAACGAGAAAAGCCGCCGGACGTTTCAATTAAGGTAGTTGCGCTACCCTCCGCTTTTGTCCGGCGGCTTCCCCGAAGACCAGGGACGGAAGATCAAACCGTCCGCAAGTCTTCCCGCTGAAAGTCGGTATGAATTTTTGCCTGCTCAGGATCTCCCAAGCTCACTTTCAATATAGTCCAGCCTCAAAAAAGCGCAAGTTAAGTGAGATTTTCTATCACCCGCGCGCCTCATCGGTCTTCATAATTGCCGAAAGCTCATGCTCGGCCCGCTTTTGGCTCATCACGCGTCCGTTATGACGTTCATAGGAGAAATATAAAAATAATAAAAACAATAACAATACCGATCCAGCTCCGCTTAAACAGTAACGCCAGGTAAGATCCTCCTCTTTGGCGTTCTTTACGCTGCTTATTACTCTGCCTGCTCTGCACCCGCGCGATGAACATTTAACTTCCATACCGAGCATGCCGTTTTCATACCACACGTGTTTGGGGAAACTAACCTCAAGCCCGCTTTTTGCAACCATATTCCTGACATCCGCCACGAAACGTTCCATAAAATTCATAAAATCCCGCGGCGAGGCATTAAACGATCTGATTTGCGCGTATGAAAGCCCGGGTTCGGCAACCACACTGCCTCCTGCTACGGCGGCGTCATCAGGCAGGATGAGGGTATCGGCAATACTGCCGTCCTGATGGGCATCCAATCTTAAAGCCGCAGTATCGCCAAGATATGCTTTGTCTTTGATTTCAAGTTCGTCACTTACTCCGTTTACAAAATTCAGTACGCTGCGATCGCGCATATCAAGATAATCTACCTGAGAAAAACTTCCGCCTACGGCCAAATCTAAGATGCTGTCCGATCTTAACTGTAACGATGAAATATCCAAGGTCCCCCTGATCAAACTCTCGCCTCCTGAGACTACGAGATCCAAGGTTTTACCGTCTATGCTTCCGTGAATATCCACGCGCGCGTGAAGATCAGGATGGGGCAAACTTCCTTTGGAGCCTGTCTGTTCTCCTAAAAAGATCTTCGTATGCAACCTGTCTCGGATAAAAAATCCGGCGCTGTCTGCATCAAAACTCGGTAAATTTCCAAGTTCCAAACGCCCGGGGACCGTATGCGAACTTTCTTTTGGCGATACTCTGAAACTCTCTCCGTCAAAATACGGTTCCCATTTTGAAACGATATCACCGAAAATTTTTGCGCCGTTCTCCAATCTTATATGTTCGACATGAGCAAGATCACCTATCATGATCGCAGCTTTTCTTCCGCTCACGCTGCCGGAAATCCTCAATTCGTCTACCAATGCCCCGTCAAGCTCTTGCGGCAAAGGAGCATCCTTACCGTCACACACTCTAAGATATGATCCGCGGTATTCTTTAAGATCAGAATGCAAATTAGATCCAAATCCCAAGAATACTCCTATACCGCCTGATCCCTCGGCCTGCACGTTGCCCTTCAGATTTATAGTGTTACCGTGTCCGTAAACAGCCGCAATTCCTGCACTGTCATAACCGTTTTCCACAAAATCAGCATTTTCTTCCTGGGTAAAAACATTGCCCGATCCGTCTATCCGCACCCCGACAGATCCGGCCCCTGAAGCGATAATGGAGGAGCTTTGCAGGATGTCGTTATATGATCCCAAAATATGGGTGCCGGTAGTAAGCGGCAACACCGATGCTCTGGTTGCATCATAAACCCCGTTACGTTCTGAATAGGCAAAGAATCCTGACTTTATTTCCCTGGCAATCAGGGACTCGGGACTGCCTTGTGACCATACCGTAGCTCCGATAAATTCACGCGGTCTTACGTCATAACCGAGATCTTTTAATAACAGCATCTCAGGCTCAGTATAAAAGCCGTAATTTACGTAAGAACTTCCGGATAAAAGCGTATTTTCAAAAGGAAGATAAAAGCTCCCCTGCAGATCCGTTTGCAATTTAAGCAAGCTGCTCCCGCGCTCTTTTAAGGAAAAAGCAGCAAGCTCCCCTTTCTTCAGCATCAAACGGGTTTCTTTTTTACCTTTTTCTAAAGATAAAAGCGCATTAAAACGCTCAGAACGTGCATCAAAACCTAAAAATGCCGGAACCAAAGCAAGAGCTAACGCGGCTTTGTCATAATACGGTCCGTTTTGCGGCACAGCACGCAATGAGGAATGGTAAAGACCCTGACTTAAAATTTCTTCTGAAGGGACATACTGGTAAATAATTCCGGATTTTTCAGCAGAATTTACAATACAGGCAAAATCTCTGCCCTCTTCTTTTAAAAGCTCCGTCGGTAAATAGATATGTTTTTTTTCGGCATTGAAACTGCGCCGCAGCAAAAAGCTTAATAATGTTCCGTAATGATCATACTGCATGGCCTCGGCAAGAGAAGGTTTGTACAGTTTTGCGCGATCTTCACGCGGACATTTTTGAAAAAATACTTCAGAAGGTCGAGAAAGCGCATCAAGTTGCACATAGGTCTTGCCTGACCAAAAAAGCGCATCGTCTGCAGATCCGGCCTTGGCAAAACCTCCTCCGGCGGCATTGGCGCCCCCTGCCATCATCACCAAAATCCACAATGCAATTTTTTCAAGTTCTCGGACTTTCATAGAAAATCGGCGCTTTGCCCCGGTGTTTTCAGAGCGCCGCCTCCTTTGGGATTTTGCTGACGGTAAGACTAACTTTCAAACGCCACCTGCAACAGCCGCTTGCTTGCGGCTGTGCTTAAAATTGCGCCGGATTTAAAAGTACGGGACGCCCGCTGCGCTCACGCAAAGCCTTCTCCAAAAGATCGTGATCGATACCCGGAGTTTTAAAAAATTCGAGATCACTTTGCGTAAAGTTAAAAGGAACCTGTGAATCCACATCGTCAAATTCAGCCGAAGTACGCGACAGCGGCTGATGCACTTCGATATAGATACCTCCGTCAGGGGCTACGAAATGTTTGATGGGCTGATTGATGAACTCAACTCTGGTACCTACCGGCACGATGTGAAATAACCTTGCGATGTCGTCATGGCGTAATCTTACGCAACCGTGGGACACGCGCAGACCTATACCGAAATCGGCATTGGTTCCGTGAATTGCATAGAGTTTGCCGACATACAAAGCGTACAAACCCATGGGATTGTCAGGACCTGCCGGATATACTGCAGGCAGGATCTCACCTTGAGCTGCATATTCTGCACGCATGGCAGCCGTAGGAGTCCAGGTAGGTCCGTCTTTTTTGCGTTCCACTTTGGTAACCCAATTGACAGGAGTACTCTTGCCAAGCTGACCTATACCTATGGGAAAAATTTCAACTTTTCCAGGAGTGTAGTAATAAAGGCGCATCTCCGCAGAATTAAGTACTATGCCTTCATGTACCGCATCAGGCAGGATCACTTTCTGCGGGATAACCAGTTCAGTACCCTTACGCGGCACAATGGGATCAACCTGGGGATTGGCTTCTATGACGTTTGACAATCCCAACTTATATTTGGCTGCCACATACTCCATGGTGGTAGTACCGTCGCGACCTATACGGTAAACACTCTCCTCGCCTACCATACGGGTAGCATCATTAACGCTGTAGGTTAAACCGGCATGGGCCGATCCTGTTGCCGCCAGCATGATCGCAGTCAGCATTGCACTAAGCTTTGTCATAAAAATAAACCCGATAAACTCAAGTCCTCAAGCACAGGACCATTACAAAAAGTTTGACGTTATTTTAGACCATTTGACGGCTCGGGGTCCAAACTAGGCTGTAGCGACGCTTTTTACATCTCAGGCTAGGTCCAAAACGGGGCTTTTTTGGGACAATCCACCTATTGATGCGTTAAAATAGTCGGATTTAACAATGTAACAAGGTTTAACCATGTATTAACGATTGGTGCGCAATCACACCTGATCTTTAAGCGCCAATTTGAAACGGAGATCAAGATGTCCGCCGAAGACAAAATTCCATACAATCCTCAGGAAATCGAACCAGAGGTTCAAAAATACTGGGAAGAACACCAAACTTTCCATGCCGTAGAAGACGATCACAAAGAAAAATATTACTGCCTGGTGATGCTTCCTTATCCGTCCGGACGTCTGCACATGGGACACGTAAGAAATTACGCCATAGGTGACGTAATTGCCCGCTTCCAACGTTTAAACGGCAAAAACGTCATGTCTCCCATAGGTTGGGATGCTTTCGGCATGCCTGCGGAAAATGCCGCCATAAAAAACGGCAGACAACCTGGAGACTGGACTTACGACAACATTGCCTACATGAAAAAACAGCTCAAGTCTTTAGGCTTTGCCTATGACTGGGAGCGAGAAGTAGCCACCTGCCGCCCCGAATACTATAAATGGGAGCAGAAATTTTTCGGCCAACTCTATAAAAAGGGACTGGTTTACAAGAAAGTTTCCACCGTCAACTGGTGTCCTGTTGATCACACCGTACTGGCAAACGAACAGGTTGAAGAGGGATGCTGCTGGAGATGCGGTGCGAAGGTGGAACAGCGCGAATTGCCGCAGTGGTATTTTAAGATCACCGCCTACGCCGACGAACTGTTAAAAGACATAGACAAACTGGAAGGCTGGCCGGAGCGCGTGCGTACCATGCAACGCAACTGGATAGGCCGCTCTGAAGGTCTTAACATTACCTTCAAAGTTGCCGACAGCGATAAAAGTTTTACCGTCTACACCACCCGCCCCGACACCTTCATGGGGGTTACCTATATTTCCATTTCGGCAAACCACCCTCTGGTAAAAGAAGCTTGCAAGAACAATTCTGAGCTTGAGGCTTTCTGTCAGGAATGCCGTACCCATAAGAGTGCCGAAGCCGACATCGCTACCATGGAAAAGAAAGGCATGTTCACGGGCTTTTATGCCGTACATCCTTTAAACGGACGCAAGGTACCTGTCTACGTGGCCAATTTCGTGATCATGGATTACGGTACCGGTGCCGTCATGTCCGTTCCGGCTCACGATCAGCGTGATTATGAATTTGCCAAGAAATACGGTATCGAAATAATCCCGGTGATCAAGCCTGCCGACGGCTCTTTGCTGGATATTTCAAAACAGGCCTATACCGAACACGGCATAGCTTTCAATTCAGGTGAATTTGACGGAATGGACTTTGAGGCTGCTTTCAAAGCCATAGCCGACAAGCTCATTTCCCTAGGTTGTGCAGAGCGCAAAGTGAATTACCGTCTGCGCGACTGGTGCATCTCCCGCCAGCGTTACTGGGGAGCTCCCATTCCCATGCTCACCGTAGATGAAAGCGGTGAATTGGTTCCGGTTCCTGATGACGAATTGCCGGTAAAACTGCCCGAAGACGTAAAGATCGACGGCGTCACCTCTCCTTTAAAGAAGGATCCTGCTTTCTACAAGACAACTTATCAAGGCAAGAGCGCCACTCGCGAAACCGACACCTTCGATACCTTCATGGAGTCATCCTGGTACTACGCCCGTTACTGCTCACCAAGATACGATCAAGGCATGTTTGACGAAAAAGAAGCCAATTACTGGTTGCCGGTAGATCAGTACATAGGCGGTATCGAGCACGCAGTCATGCATCTGCTCTATGCTCGTTTCTTCTTCAAGCTCCTGCGCGATGCCGGAATGGTCAAATATGACGAACCGTTCAAACGTCTGCTTTGCCAGGGAATGGTGCTTGCCGACGCTTTCTATTACAACGGCAAGGACGGGGTAAAAGTTTGGGTATCTCCGCTTAAAGCTCAGGTAGAACGCGACGAAAAAGGCAACATCGTCAGCGCCCGCGACGATGAAGGTCATGAATTGCATCACGCCGGCATGATCAAGATGTCTAAATCCAAGGCCAACGGCATCGATCCTGAAGACATGATCAAACTTTACGGTGCCGATACGGTAAGACTGTTCATGATGTTCGCATCCCCTGCAGAACTTACGCTTGAATGGCGTCAGTCCGGAGTTGAAGGCTCCCAGCGTTTCTTAAGAAAACTCTGGTCACAAGTTCAGGATCTCTGCGCTCTTGGTGAGAGCGGCAAACTTGACTTAAATGCGCTTACCCAGGAACAGCGCAAGTTGCGTCATGAATTGCATCTGACCATTCAGAAGGTTACCGACGACATAGGGCGTCGCCAGACCTTTAATACGGCAATTGCCGCCATCATGGAACTTTTAAACAGCGCGCAGAAGTTCAAAGTCCAAAATGACGCCGACAAGGCTTTATTACACGAGCTTTACAATGATGTAGTAATAATGCTTGATCCGGTAACTCCTCACCTTTGCTTCAAACTCTGGCAGATACTGGGAAATGCCGGCACCATCGACGATGCGGTATGGCCTAAAGCCGATCCTGAAGCCCTCAAAGCTTTGGACATGAATCTGGTCATCCAGATAAACGGCAAAGTCCGCTCACGCATTACCGTAGCTCCGGATTTAGAGCAGGACGAGATCATCAAACTGGCTTTGGGAAACGAAGACATCAAGCGTCACTTAGACGGCAAGACCGTGCGCAAGACCATCTACGTCAAAGGACGTTTGGTCAACATAGTCGCTGCCTAGCCTGAATTTTCAGGGGCCTTATCAGGCCCCTGTTACCGACAACATTTATACGCAAAACAGCAAAAGGCCACAGAATTCATGGAAATGGAAAAAACTTACCAGCCGGAAAACTTTGAAGCCGGCATTTACCAAAAATGGGAAGAGGAAGGTTGTTTCAAACCCAGCGGCGATACTTCCAAAAAAGCTTATTCAATTGCATTGCCGCCGCCTAACGTTACCGGCTCTTTACATATGGGACATGCCTTCCAGCAGACCATTATGGACACCCTGATCCGTTACCACCGTATGAAAGGCGACAACACTTTGTGGCAATGCGGAACGGATCACGCCGGTATCGCCACACAGATGGTGGTTGAACGCAAACTGGCCAAAGAAGAGCATCTTACCCGTCATGATTTAGGACGTGAAAAGTTCATCGAGCGTGTGTGGAAATGGAAAGGCGAATCAGGCGGCAATATCACCCGTCAGATGAGACGTTTGGGTGATTCCGTGGACTGGAGCCGCGAACGCTTTACCATGGACGAAGGACTTTCGCGCGCCGTGCTTGAAGTGTTCGTACGCCTTTACGATGAGGGACTCATATACCGCGGCAAACGTTTGGTAAATTGGGATCCCAAGCTGCGTACCGCCATCTCCGATCTTGAAGTTGAAAACAAAGACGTCAAAGGTTTCATGTGGTATGTGAAATACCCCTTGGCAGACGGAGTAAAAACCGACGACGGTAAAGACTATCTTATGGTAGCCACTACCCGTCCTGAAACCCTTTTAGGCGATACGGCCGTTGCCGTCAACCCTTCGGATCCGCGTTTTAAATCCGTAGTGGGAAAAGATCTGCTGTTGCCTCTGGTTGGACGTCGCATCAAAATCATTGCCGACATTCACGCCGACATGACCACCGGCACAGGATGCGTAAAGATCACCCCTGCCCACGACTTCAACGACTATGCAGTAGGTAAACGCAACAAGTTGCCCATGGTCAACATACTCACTGAAGACGCACATATCCGCGACGTTGCCGAAGTGTTCGACAGCGACGGTAAAGTACTGACCACTTATGAAGCTCCGATCCCCGAACGCTATCGAGCTCTTGAGCGTTTTGCCGCACGTGATCTCATGGTTGCCGATTTAAAAAATCAGGGATTTTTAGATCACATCGAAGATCATGCCCTCTCGCAGCCTTTTGGCGATCGCGGCGGAGTTCCCATCGAACCCATGCTCACCGATCAATGGTATGTCAAAGCATCGGTACTTGGAAAACCGGCAGTGGAAGCCGTAAAAGACGGCAGGATCAAATTCGTTCCCAAGCAATACGAAAACATGTATTTCTCCTGGATGAATGATCTGCAGGACTGGTGCATTTCCCGTCAGCTGTGGTGGGGTCACCGCATACCCGCATGGTATGACGCTAACGGCAAAGTCTACGTTGCCAGAAACGAAGATGAAGTGCGTTCAAAATACGGACTTGACGCAAGTGTCGCATTGACTCGCGATCCTGACGTACTCGACACCTGGTTCTCCTCGGCACTTTGGACTTTCTCAACTTTGGGATGGCCTGACAAGACCGTCGAACTTGAAACCTTCCATCCTACTTCGGTACTGGTTACCGGTTTTGACATCATCTTCTTCTGGGTAGCCCGCATGATCATGATGACCATGCACTTTATGAAAGATAAAGACGGCAATCCTCAGGTACCCTTCAAAACCGTTTACGTCACGGGACTCATACGTGACGAAGAAGGTAAGAAGATGTCCAAATCCAAAGGCAACGTCATCGATCCTTTGGACATGATAGACGGTATAGGCATAGACGGACTTATTGCCAAACGTACTGCCAACATGATGCAGCCGCAGATAGCCGAGAAGATCGCCAAACGTACCGCCAAACAGTTCCCTGACGGCATTGCCCCTCACGGTACCGACGCACTGCGCTTTACCCTTTGTGCCCTGGCTTCAAACGGCCGCGACATCAACTGGGATATGAAACGTCTGGACGGTTATCGCAATTTCTGTAACAAGATCTGGAACGCTTCACGTTTTGCGCTTATGAATGTAGGCGAACGCAAACTTGAAAAGCCTGATTTTGCTAATCTGTCACTGGCAGATCGTTATATACGTTCCAAACTTTTAACTTGCATAACCGAAGTCATCGATGCTTTGGAAAGCTACCGTTTTGACAACGTAGCCACCAAACTTTATGAGTTCATCTGGAACGAGTTCTGCGACTGGTATCTTGAATTTACCAAATCGATCTTCCGCGGTGATTTCACCAAAGAGCAAAAAGATGCCACTGCCTGGAATCTTGTGGACGTACTTGAAACCACCATGCGTCTTGCTCACCCGGTTATGCCTTTCATCACCGAAGTGATCTGGAAGATCACCGCTCCTATGCTCGGACGCATGCATACCGATACCATTATGTCGGCAGCATACCCGGACGGTGCTGACTACGTAAAAGATCATGAAGCCGAAGAAGCGGTATCCTGGCTTAAGGATTTTGCAACCTCAGTGCGCAATCTGCGTGCCGAGATGAAAGTAGGTCCTTCGGTAAAACTCTCGCCTATGTTGCGCGGAGCTTCAGAAGCAGAAGAAAATTACACCGAAAAGTATTTTGCTTATCTTGAGAATCTGGCAAATATCGACAAAGTCGTTTTTGTCAAAGCAGGTGACAATTTGCCTCCTTGCTCTTCAAAACCTTTGCGTACTGCTGAAGTATTGATCCCGATGAAAGATCTGGTGAACAAAGATGCGGAGATCAAACGCTTAACTGGCATGGCAAAGAAACTTGAAGGTGTGATCGCCTCTTCAGAAGCCCGCTTAAAGAGCGAAGCTTTCATCTCCAAGGCTCCGGCCAAGATCATCGAAGGAGCCAAGGCTCAGTTGGAACTTAACAAGACTCAGCTTGAGAAAGTTAAGGCACAGATTGAAGAGATGAAAAATCTCTGATCCGTTTTATTCATGATCGCATTGAACATGCGATCATGAGTCAAGATCCTAAAAGGCAGATCCTTGTGATCTGCTTTTTTATTAGGCATTCTCCAGTTCTTTAATTTCAACGGAGCATTCCTTACGGAAAAAAGCTATTCCGTAACAGTACACCCGCTTTAAACTGCGCTTTTTAAATCCTCGGTAAT
>CALBLB010000035.1 GCA_937896115.1 uncultured Succinatimonas sp. | reverse complement strand
CCCTGACTTTGACGGACGAGACGCATGAGCTCTGCAACCTGCATCTTGGTATTGTCATCGATTTTCACTTCGCCTGAGACTTCAAACCAAGATCCCATACTGCGTACTGAGAGTTTTAAAGTAGGGAAATCAAGGGGCGGTTTTGATACCTTAAATTTTTCTCCTTCAGGCCATTGGACGGTACAAAGCTTGCTGTCACGCACCAGATCCAACATTTGCAGACAGTGCTCGGTGTCCATGATCCATAAATTGTGATCTTCACGACATTCGTCAAGAGGAGACAAAATTTCTTCAAGATCGGAGAAATTTTGTTTTTCGCTCTTTAAATCGCGGTGGATCTGAACATTGGCTCCGTCTACTACCGTAGCGATAAATTCCTGTCCTACTCCCGGTTCACAAGTGAGTCTTGAGCCTTCTGCAGGGTGTATGGCAGTGTGAGCTTCAAAAGATCCTGCAGACGGCTGGATAAGTTGCAACAGTATGTGTGCATTACCTGCAATTTTCTTTAATTTATCAGATGATTTTAAAAGATCGCTCATAACCGGCATTTTTGAGGAAATGGTCTCTAAAAGTACGGTTAACTTGCTTTTTGCCGCATCAGGCATTTCACCTATCTTTCTTAGTTCAGACAGTATTCTTTGCTGATCTGCCGTCAGCTCATAAACCGTTACTTTGCCGTCATTGGGTTCATCTATCATCCATACAGGGAGCTTTTCCTGAGGATCTTTGGGCATGAGTTTGTCTACATTGGTAATGATGACAAACTTTTTATTTTTTACTTGTACTGAGAGCTGTACGGCGCCTTTAACTATTTCCAAAGGTGTGTTGGTTAAAGCATCGTATACGTAGGGATAACCTATAAGTTCCGAGGCAGCCAAAGGACCTGACAGACTGTAATTAGTGATGAGTCGGCGGTTCCAGTGCTGATAAGAATTTACGTCTATGCGTGCGGCAACAGCAAGATCCGTGGGCGTCATTGCAGGCAGATGCGCTTCCTTAAATTGTTGCAGTTTTACCTCACGCCCCTTGTTCCAGGTCTCTCCGCCGTTGCGGCTGTGTTGAAAACGTATGGAGAAATCAGGATCGCTGCAGGAACGATTTTCAGTCTCGTTATTTTTATGGAAGGTCAGATAATAAGCATAGCGATCAAGGTTTTGTACGGCTTTTTTCCCGGACAAAGGCGAACCGTTTTGTTTTTCATATTCCAAAACTTTATCTATGAGCCTTTCCCATTCAGGTTTTTCTTTGGTAAAGGCGATGAGAGGTTTCATCTTGAGTTTGCTTTCAAGAGTATAAAGCATTGGCGAATCAGGAGAAGTTACGGCAAGAAAAGTCTGGAAAAATACCGGATACACCTGAGCAAGACTATTGCAGATTTTTAATGATTGATTATCAATGCTTCGGTTACAATCAAGAGCTTTTGCATGCAGACCGTAACGGATGATTTCGTACATTAAAAGTTCTAAATGATTTTCGAGTTTATTATTTGCAACCGTGTCTATAAAATTGTCTGCGTAATTTGCAGGATCTTTTTCTTCGGCCAAAGCACAGAAAATTGTAAGTGGGGCGTTTTCAAAATAGTTTTTATTTTTATCTTTTAAAACGGCCGAAATGCTTTTGGCATTTACAGGAAGCATGCGTGCTGAGTATAAAAAGAGTCCGTAAAACCAGTTTTCATAATCCCTCCAGAAAAAACGATCGGAAGAACTGTTGCGATCTTGTTCTTTTTTTTGCATGGCAAGTGCTTTGCGCATCAGTTTAACGGCATCTGCGGCTTTCCCCTCCTGATATGCCGAGATTGCAAGCAGTATGAAGTGCTCTACGTTGTCTTCGGGGATCTGTTCGATAAATTTTTGTACATTTCCTTCGTTAAGGAACTCTTGCATCAGTACCCAAGAATTAAAAGATCTGAATTGGTAGGAATCCTTGATTTTTGCAAATCCCTTTAAGATTTGTTGTGCAAGTACTGCAGGGGCGGCGCTGTATGTAAAACGATGGAACTCTTCAATAACAGATTTGAGAGTTAAGGTTGAACAAGTATTAAAAAAAGCATTATATTCAGAGCCTTTTGTCATCATTGCGACAAACAGCGGACGCAAATTTTCAGCAGATGAATACGGCTCTTTGGAGAAATCTTCATCTTCTTTAAGTGATTTCGGACGTAAGGAATTGGAAATTTTTCCCTTGGTAATGATCCTCTTTAAAAACCAGGCGTATTCAGCATCTCTAAATTTTGGTGTGTCTTTTAAGCGAGTATGTTTGGCAGCTTCTGACCACACTTTTTTTAGTTCGGCATCGTTGAAGATGGAACAGTCTCCGTTTAACGATTCCAGAGCGATTAGCTTTTTGGGAGCAAAAATGTCTGTAGCTTGGGAAAATCCGTATAAAAAATCGAGAATGTCATCACTATCTGCATCAGTAAAAGGTACATATATGTCATTAGTGATCCAGTGATTTGTACGCATGTAAGCCCATAAGGATTTGCATTCTGAACTGCTTAACCCGTAGTATTTGAAGGTAGCATTTATGACTTCGGAAAACAGGTAGTAATGACAACATATAAGCCCCAATATGCATTTTTTGTATTCAGGCTTAAGTCTTTCAAAAGGTGTTGAATTTAATACAGCTTGTTTTTTTGTTGTGGCCATGATCTTGTAAAATTTTAAAAACAGAAAGAAAGGATATTCGCTATCTTTTAACTATTGGAAATCTGTAGATTCTAGCATGTAGGCACGCTTAAGAAATTTTTAAAATGGGTAGCCTTAAAGAAAAAAGCTGTAACCCCCATTTTCACTGCTTTTTTGTAAAAAAAGTTGCACTCTCCGTTAAAATAGCGACAAATTTGCCAAGACCAAAGGATCTTCGATGCTTGAATCGCTGTTTTTCGTGCTCGTGGTGTTGCTGTTGTTGCTCTCAACTCTGGACCTCTTTGTAGGAGTCAGCAACGACGCTGCCAATTTTCTAAACTCTGCCGTTGGTACGCGCATCGCGCCTTTGGCCGTGATCATAGGGGTAGCCTCATGCGGAGTACTCATTGGAGCTACTTCTTCATCCGGAATGATGGAAATTGCCAGAAAAGGTATGTTCTATCCGGAAATGTTCACCTACAAAGAGATCATGATCATCTTCGCCTCGGTAATGATCAGTGATGTTCTGCTATTAAATGCATTTAATTCGTTGGGACTTCCTACCTCTACCACCGTTTCCATCATCTTTGAACTTTTGGGAGCGGCTTTTTTAGCTTCGATATTTAAAGTATATTCAGATCACGGCGGAATGGCCGGGATCCTCGCCTATATCAAACTGGATAAAACTGCAGCTATAGTTTCGGGAATTTTATTGTCCGTAGTTATAGCTTTTTTTGCCGGCATGGTGGTGCAATTTATAGCCAGAATTTTGTTCAGTTTCCGTTTTGAGCATTCGACAAAACTTTTAGGCGGATTTTTTACCGGAGTATCGCTTACTGCCATCGGTTATTTTTTGCTGATAAAAGGCGCTCACGGTGCATCCTTTATGAAACCTGAGTATTTGGACTGGATGGATGCCAATTTGCACACGATTATGTGGGGAATGTTCGCCTTCTTCTTTATCGTTGGGCAATTGATGGCTCTGGCAGGACTTAATATTTTCCGTTTCATTGTGCTTTCCGGTACCTTCGCACTGGCATTTTCTTTTGCCGGCAACGACTTGGTAAATTTCGTAGGCGTGCCTTTGGCGGCTTTGGACAGTTATGAACTGTGGCGAGCATCGTCTGAAAGTGCTTCACGCTTTTTTATGGACGGGTTAAATCTTTCAAGCAGAACCGATACCATCTGGCTTTTTGCAGCAGGCGTAGTTATGAGTATTACGCTTTTTGTTTCCAAAAAAGCCCGCCATGTGGTTCAGACGACGGTTAACCTTTCTTCAAGTACTTCAGGTGAGCATGAACAGTTCGGTGCTTCAACCATGGGACGGATCATCACCCGTATTGGTCTTATGGTTTCACGCATGGTTTACCGAT
>CALBLB010000034.1 GCA_937896115.1 uncultured Succinatimonas sp. | reverse complement strand
TGTGACTTAAAGAACTCTCAAAACGCTAGGTTTTGAGCTTAAGTATGAGTGCATGGTGCGATTACAATAAAAATTCGGCTGCGGCTTTCGATATCGATGTTATTGCCAAAAAGACCGCCGCGATCCTTGGCTTTGATGTTAAGCAAGGCACCATGATCATCAACCCTCTGCGCCATTGAGCAAAAGGGATTTCTTATGAAACATTCAGTATTTGCCGCACTTTTTGTCATTTGTGTGGTATTGCCGGTATTGGTTTTGGTAGTTATTGCTCCTATGAATGCACATAACCAATTCATTTTCGGCATGTGCATGATCATAGCCTGCTTAATTGCAAACTTTTGTTCTAAAAAGCACTTTGTTTCCTTTTGTATGTTGTTAGCGTCGGTGGTATGTTCAACCCGCTATATGTTTTTCCGGGCGACGCAGACTTTGTCTTTTCCGTCATGGATAGATACCATTTTCGGTGTTTTGCTGTTCGGTGCCGAAATCTATGTATACGGCGTACTGCTTTTAAGTTTCTTTCAGCTTTCATGGTCATTAAATCGAAAGATTGTGCCCATGCCTAAGGATGTGAACACCTGGCCTACGGTTGACGTATATATCCCTACTTATAACGAATCACTGGATGTGGTGCGCGATACGGTTTTGGCCGCGCAATGTCTTGAATATCCGAAAGACAAGATAAGGATTTATCTTTTGGATGACGGGCGTCGTCGCGAGTTCGCTACTTTTGCAACCGAGATCGGGGTAGGATATATCACGCGCTCTGACAATAAGCATGCTAAAGCCGGAAATCTTAATCATGCGATGACTCTCACTCACGGAGAGCTCATTGCTATTTTTGACTGCGATCATATTGCAACCAAAATATTTTTGCAGTCTACCGTGGGAGCTTTTGTCACTGATCCTAAGCTGGCACTTATTCAGACGCCCCATCACTTCTATTCACCGGATCCTATACAGCGCAATCTGTATTTAGGAAGGGATATTCCTCCTGAGAACGCCTTATTTTACGGTCCTATACAACGCGGTAACGATAATTGGAATGCAACTTTCTTCTGCGGATCCTGTGCCGTGATCCGTCGCAGTGCCCTAGATGAGATCGGCGGTTTTGCCGTGGAGACCGTGACGGAGGATGCACATACTGCTTTGAAATTGCAACGAAAAGGTTGGAAGACAGCTTTTCTTGATCATATTTTGGCAGGCGGTTTGGCTACCGAGCGCTTGGTATTGCATTTGAAGCAGCGAAATCGTTGGGCTCGCGGAATGGTGCAGATTTTCAGATTGGATAATCCTTTGTTCGGTAAAGGTCTGACTCTGGCTCAAAGACTTTGTTATCTTTCTGCTACCAGTTACTTTTTCTTCGCCTTGCCCAGGGTTATTTTTATGGTTACCCCTATATTGTATTTGCTTTTCGGGATCTCCATTGTGCACGGATCGGTAAGTTTGCTTTTGGCTTATGCCGTTCCGCACCTTGTCTTATCGGGGTTGTCAGGTTCAAGATTGTACGGGCGTTATCGTTACAGTTTCTGGGGACAGATTTACGATACCGTGCTGTCATTTCATTTGGTGTTACCTACCGTGGCAAC
The DNA here is from genome assembly GCA_937896115.1 of uncultured Succinatimonas sp. Classification (GTDB taxonomy): domain Bacteria; phylum Pseudomonadota; class Gammaproteobacteria; order Enterobacterales; family Succinivibrionaceae; genus Succinivibrio. The sequence continues at coordinate 31,191 of CALBLB010000034.1, read as the reverse complement.
TTTGTTGTTCCCTCATCACGGCGATTTCAATGTGACCGATAAGGGGCAAACAGTTGATAAAGCATATTTTGATGCGCTGTCGGTACGCCCTCATCTTATAGTGGCGTCATTATTGGCTTTTTCCATTGTATTCAGCGTGGTAAAAATCTTTTTACCCAGTTATTTTGAAACTCAGCTCGGACCTATGTTGCTGAATATTTTTTGGGCCATGGTAAATCTTTTGTTGCTAATAGCGGCAATTTGCGTAGGACGCGAAACTGCCAACAAGCGTAAATTGCAACGTTTGAATGTTGAGCTTCCTGTTAATGTTTATCAGCAAAGCGGGATATGCTCAAGAGCTGTAATGAGAGATATTTCCATGGGAGGTTGTCGTGTGGACAATTTTTCCATAGGAAATAACGAATTGAATTTGGAGGAAGATCCCATTACCGATCTTGAGATCCCTACCGGGAATGCCACGGTATGCGTCAATGTAAAACGCATCGTAAGACCCGTGCAGGGTGAAGATGAATTCTTACGATTCAGTTTTGAAAACGTCGATATAGATACCCGCAGGGAGTTTGTGCGGCTTATTTTCTCAAGAGCCGATGCCTGGGTGCGTCCTGAATACAAGCAGGATAACCCGATACGTTCTTTCTTTACCGTATTAGCCTGTATCTATGATTCTTTATTTCCAAAACGCGCACAAGCCGGGAAAAAACAGGAAGTTGCAGGAGAAAGTCATGCTTAGTAGCTTTTTGAGGACTTTGGTAAACAGAGCCTTTGTAAGTTTTGCGCTTACCTGTATAACTTTTTGTGCGTTGGCCGAGGATCTTGATTACAGAAATCTGCATAACAATATGTCCAAAGCCACGGATCCTGATGCGGAAAATGCCGCACCCCATCTGCCTAAAGTAATAGAGGATATCCTGTTGCAGTCAAGACCGCTTGACGACGGTCAGACTGCCGAGCAAAACGAGACTGATGCAGCAGATAAAGGCGATGAGATCCTGAGCAAATTAAATACTCATGACGACAGTCTCAATGCTTACTCTTCTTCCTATACCTTTGATAAATTGGGATTTCGCGACGGCGTAAAAATGGCCGCCGGACAGGATGAAAGTAACATCGGCTTTACCCTGCCCATCGATAAAATGGTAAGTTCTGCAAGGCTTGAGATTTACGTACAGCAGACGGAAGCCATGGCACAGAGGCACCCTCACCTTAAAGTAAAACTCAACGAGCAGGAATTGGGAACCATACCTCTGACTTCAAAGGATCTTACAAGCTATGAACTTACGGTTCCTACCGAATATCTGTCAGAAGATAATTCTTTGGTTTTTCAGGTAGTGGATGACAAGGAATTCAGCTGCCTTATAGACTACAGCGACAAATACCTTATCAAGGTCGATCCTAAGAGCCATTTGGACATAGACGGTTACATACTGTCGCTTGATCCCAATCTTTCAGTTTTTCCTCTGCCTTTTTTGGACAGTTATGAAAATGACAAGACCACGGTAAATTTTGTTTTGCCCCAGCCTTTGACTCCCGAGGTGGTGCAAGGAGCGGTAATGCTGGCTTCATACTTCGGAATAAAAGCCGAATATCGCGGTGTGGGATTTAATACTTCGCTTGATACCTTGCCGGTCGGTAATTCAATCATTTTCGGTCATCCCAAGCAGACCGTGGCGGGTATAGAGCTTCCGGATAAAGCCGGGGTTTACATGAAGGATAATCCTTTCTATAAACCCTACAAAAACGTTTATGTAGTGGCATCCTCAGAAGAAGATTTCATCAATGCCATTTTGGCGCTTACCGGATCTGAAAAGAATGAGGAAACCAATTTCCTGCCTATTAAGTCTTATCCTAAGGAAATACACCAGCCTTATGATGCTCCTTACTGGATAAGTGCCAATCGTAAGGTCTATTTACATGAATTGCTGCGTAAAGATCAGAGTTTGCTGACTCGCGGTTTCTTCCATGCTCCTTTGGACATAGCTTTCCGCTCTGCACCTGATCTTTATCAAATATACGGCAGTCCCAGCGATCTCTTCATATCCTATGAATTTCCTCCTGATTATCTTGATGAAGAAGCATCAGGGCTTGATGTGAGTATTTCCGGAAATTACCTGGATAAACTTCCGGTGAATAAGAAAGGGTTGTTGGAAAATCTTTGGCGTCTTTTGGGGGGTAACGGTCGTGAAAATGAAAGACATATACCCCTGCAACCTACATATGTATACGGTGACAACGAACTGCGCTTTTTCTTTGATACGAGACTTAAACGCGGCACCGCTTGTGATGTGATGCGCGATACCAACATTAAAAGCGTAATTGACGAGAAAAGTTATATCGACCTTTCCAATTCGGTACATTTTGCGCGCATGCCGAATCTGGCTTTTTTTGTAGGTGCATCTTTCCCTTTTACCCGTTATGCCGATTTTTCACATACGGCCATATTGCTCCCAGATCATGCTACGGTTTCAGAGCTTGATACGCTTTTTAATCTTATGGCAAGAAGTGGTAATGCTACCGGAACGATGGTAAGTGCTGACAAAGTGTATTTAGGGTCCCAGATCCTGAATGAAGATCAGGCTGTTTTCAGAGGACTTGATCTTATGGTTGTGGCTACTTTGAAACATCGTGAATATCTGCAACGATTATTGGAAGGATCGTCTTTTGAACTTAACAGCGGAGATCTCAATATCGTTGAGTACGGAATGTTCTCTTTAAAGGGCGGTTTGTTGTCAAGTCTTGAGCGTTTTTTAACCGGAGATTTCCGCTCTGAAAACGCCGATGCCAATCGTTACGTGCGTACCAATTCTGCATGGCGCGGATTCTTGTCGCTTATTTCTCCTTTTGACAGGGACAACGTTGCCGTTGTGGTTACGGCCACTTCTGATGATGAATTATCCCGTTTGGGTGACGATCTTGATAACCGTGAGATTAACAAGAGTGTGACCGGAGATCTCAGTGTGATCTCAGGACAGGATAAAGTCATGAGTTACAACGTGGGTGACTATATCTATCAAGGTGAGGTCAGTACGGCATTTAAGGTATTGTTCTTTGCCGGAAAACATGCCGCATGGCTTTGTGTGGTCGGATTCTTCGTTTTGGTTATTTTTTCGATAATCGCGTCAAGATGCCTGCGCAAACGTGCACAGAAACGTCTTATGGTAGCAGCGGGCAAATGAGGTCAAGCATGTCTAAGAATCATTCGATAACAGGATTTGAAAAAACCGTATTGGCCTTGACAGTTGCCTTGTGCTGTCATGGAGTTCATGCTTCCTATGAGGACGATCAAAGGCAGTTACAGGCGGCCAGAACGGCAATGAGCCAAAATCAAAATGACGGCACGTCTGAGACTCAAACTCAAGTGCAGAGAGCGGCAGTATCTGAAAATACTGCAACAGCAGCCGGAGCATCAGAGGCACACGAAGTACAGCCATCTTTTGCAGCAAATATGCCTGGACAAGAGCCGGCTGTTGATGCTTCTCAAAGTGCCCAGAATAACACTACCTCGCTTACGGCAACGTTGCTCAAGCAGGCGTATTTTTGGCATGACAAGAAACTGCATAATAAAGCCATGCAGACTTTAAATCGTCTGCTTATGGCCGATCCTCATCATGAAGAAGCCTTGTTTTTGATGTCGCTGTGGTCTTATGAGAACAAGGACGAGGAAACCGGCAACATTTATAGAGATCGTTTGGCGCGTTTGGCTCCCAACAGTGATTATTTGCAACAGTTGGATAATCATCGCGGGATGTCTGATCTTTCAGGAGAATTGTTAAGTCATGCCCGGGCTCTGTCGTCTTCTGGAAACATAGCAGGTGCATTGCGCGAATATCAAAAGCTGTTCCCGGGGGCCGTACCGCCTAAAGCCTTGGTATCTGAGTATTACCTGACTATGTCGGGTGATCCTAATTATTATGATCGCGCTAAAAACGGGGTTACCGCCTATATCAGGCAGAACCCGCACGATGTCAATGCGCAGATCACTTTGGGAAAGATCCTAAGCTATCGCCAAAGCACCATTCGTCAGGGTATAGAGCTTTTGGATTATTACGCTCCTAAATATAAGGAAGCCGATCTTGCCTTAAAACAAGCTTTGCTGTGGTTTTCTCCTTCAGAGAATGATCACAAGTATTATCAGAATTATTTAAGCCGTCACCGCGGTGATACAGAAGTAGCTCGGCATTATGACGAGGTTACTTTGGGAAATCTTTCCAAAGAAGCTTTTGACAAGAGTAAAACCGATAAAGAAGATGCCATCAACGATTTCAAACGTATCTTGAGCAAAGATCCGCACAATCAGAATGCTCTTGAGGCCGTGGGCTATCTGTATATGGAGCTTAAAAATTACCCTCAGGCAGCAGAATACCTTAATCAGGCGGCAGCCTCAGGCGGTAGCAAAGCTCCCAAACTTAAGCATGACGCACTGTTGTGTCAGGCTCGTTTCAATGCTGAAAACGGAAGGGATCAGGCAGCTTTGACCGTACTTAATGATCTGCTAAAAGACAGTCCTTATGATGCGGATGCATTGATCTTAAAAGCCGAGCTTGCCCGTAAAAACAAACGTTATCCAGAAGCCGAAGAGGCTTTGAGAACGGCACAAAGTGCGGATCCTACAAACGTAGGCGTGCAGGAGTTGTTGTACTACGTTTTAAAGGAAGGCGGTAAAAACGCAGAAGCTACGGCACTTTTATCCAATATGGATCGCGCTTTGGCAGAAAAGATCCGTGAAAGTTCCAGAGTACGTGTTTATGTCGATCCCATTCCCGGGATCAGATCTCATGCGGAAAGCCTAAAAGACGGTCGCGGTAATGCTCAGGCTTTGGATTATTTACGTACGCAGTTGCGTGCGCATCCGTCTGCTACCTGGTTGCACTACGATCTGGCTTTGACCGAGCAGCAAAGCGGCGATCTGTCAGGAGCTTATTCAGAACTTAATTATCTTAACCGGGCCAATGCCTCCGATGAAGATTTATTTGCCGCAGCTTCTTTGCAGATGGAATTTAAAGAATACGAACAGGCACTGGCATCTTTAAACCGTATCAAATCAGCGTCTCCAAAAGTAAGGGAAATGCGCTCGACACTTCAAACCGATCTGCTTTTTTCCGATGTGGAAAGTTATATAGCTTCGGGAAACAATGCGGCGGCTTTAAATACCTTAAGAAGTTCAGGATTTAAGACTTCATCCCTGCAAAAAAGGCAACTTGGTCACCTTGCTTATCTATATTTGCGTGCAGGAGATAAGGACAGGGCCTTGGATCTGGCAAATCTTGCCATGTCACGCCCTGCATCTGCTAACGAAGGTTTGGCTGATCTTGCCGATATCATTTCTGTGTACAACGGTACCGGAAATTACGAGAAAGCCAGGACCTTGACTGAAAACCAGCGTGTGATCGCCAATTCTTCAGGTGAGGAAATCGACAGACTTAAAAACGGCGAGAGCATACGTCGGGCCGATGCCCTGCGTGAAAGCAACCGTTCTGCCGATGCTTACGATCTATTGTTCCCGCTTATTCAGAAATATCCTGATGATCCGGATCTGCAGATGGCTATGGCCAGACTTTATCAGGATAACGGCATGTATGACGAAGCGGCTTCTTTGTACAGTCGGGTATTGGCAGTGTCTCCTGAGGATCAGCAGGCTATTGAAGGGGCGATGAATGCTGCTTTGGGACGTGAAGATTATCGGGGGGCAGCCGATCTGGGGCAAAAACTTCGCAATACCGATGATCCGCGTACTCTGACCCTTTTGGCGCGTATCGATGCTAAAAACCATGAATACAAAGAGGCCATAATCAAGTTAAAGCGCGCGCGCGGTCTGTTGGACGGTCGTTATGATGATCCCAAACCTCTTCCCATAGGGCAAGACGGATATACCGCCCAGGAAATAGCTCATATGCCCGGCAATCCTTTCCATAATCGCGGCGCTGCTCCTACTAAAGCTCAGGCCATCAAAGCTCTGCCGTGGGAAGCGCAGGATCCTCAAGGCCCCAAACCTTCCCCCTGGGATGCTCAGGATCAAGGCAGTGCTAACTATGCAGCTTCCGCTGCTTCATCTTTGAGTGCAGCTGATCGTGCCGAGACTTTGAATTCGGTGAACTTCATGTTGCGCGATCTTGAAGATAAGGTTGCGACAACCCTGGATGTTGCTTTGGAAGCCAGACAAAAAGACGGTGAAGAAGGGTTCAGTAAGGTATCGGTGGTGGAAGCTCCTCACACCGTAAGCACGCCGGTATTGGGCGGAGCCAAACTTTCGGTAACTGCTACCCCTGTGAGCATGCATTCTGGGGATGTCGCTTATGACAGTGCCGGTCGTTTCGGCTCTCAGGCGCTGAGCGTCGGAGTTACCAATATGGTTACCAGAGTTCAGGCGCTGCAAAACGCTTATAAAGGCATGAGTGCAGCCGAATGGGAAAACTATAAGACCAACAACGCCTGGCTTAATGCTTTGGATCCTAATGATTTGCAAACTTTACTGACTACTTCTTTAAACGGAGCCGATTTTGCTCTCACTTCGGCACAGGGAAGAGCCAATCTTATTAAATATTTCGGATCTTTTAGTGATGTCAAACAGGTAATGGCGGCGGTAAATGCCCTTGAGCATATTTCCACCGGTATGTATACGGCAAAACCTGCGCGTACCACCGGAGTAGGTTTTGACATAGCTTTAAGTAACGATAATTACAGATTCGATTTGGGAGCAAGCCCTGTAGGTAAAGACAGCACTACCGTGATAGGCGGTGCATCCTATACTTTCGATTTAACCCGTAACAGTTCATTGAACATTACGGCAGAACGTCGTGCCGTTCAGGATTCAATTTTGAGTTATTACGGCTATACCGACGAATATTCAGGAAAATACTGGGGCGGAGTTACCAAAAACGGCGGCAGTCTGACTTATTCTTATGATAACGGGTATTTGGGAAGTACTTTAAGCGGCTCTTTCTACCGTTATTTGGGTGAAAACGTACGGTCTAATAACAGTGTGGGGGCAGATGCCACCGTATACGTGCATCCTTTCAAACCTACCATGTATGAGGATATGACGGTAGGTCTGTCGCTTTCATATCTGAATTTCCAGCATAACGAAAACAACTTTACTTTAGGTAACGGCGGATATTTCAGCCCTCAGAACTATTTCATCGCCTCAATCCCTTTCTCCTACTTAAAACGTACGGAAAACTCGGTGTTTAATGCTTCGTTAAACTTAGGTTATCAGTCTTATGAGACGAATGAGGAACCTTATTTCCCGCAACATCCAGATTTGCAAAGCGATCTTGATGATCTCGTATCTTTAGGCTTGCTCGGATCTTCGCATTATGCCCATGGAAATGAATCCGGAGTCGGCGGCAGTGCGCATTTGAGCTATGACTATTATCTTACTGATTGGCTCAAGATAGGAGCGGCGCTTAATTACTCCACATTCGGCGACTATAACGAGATGTCCGAAATGATTTATATCAAATCGGTTTTGGGAGGTCTTTGATGAGCGCATTTTTTGTGTCTGAAAATCAAGGTAGCGGAATGCTTGAACTGTTGATCCTCATGGTGCAGAAGATGAGCCGCAATGCCTCCGGCGAAGATGTATGCGATTTTCTCTACGATATCGGGGAAGATCTGGCAAAACATCATCCTTTGGGGCATCCTGAAAGACTCGGTGCCCTGCATCTTGAAATGAACGACAGGCTCAAGTCTTTGGGACTGGGAGTATGTGAACTTACGGATTGTGAACAGTCTCTTAGGATAGTTCACCGTAAAGGACCGGTCTGTGAGGATCCTGAATTTGCTGCAGACTGGCAGCGTTTTTTTGCGGCTTTGCTTTGCGGTTTGTATAACATGTGGTTTTACCAAAGCGGAGCTCCGGCGGCTTTGGGATGCAGAGTAGAGTCGCAAAACGACGTTACGACGGTGCTTTCTTTCAAAAAAAGGTAAAAAAATTATGTTTGACGCGTTTGAAGCAGCATTTGAAACGCTGGTGCGCAAAATTTTGTGTTTAACCGCATTGAGTGCTGTGTTTATGTTTGCGTCTTTTGCTCAGGCTTCAGCTTGGGATGATTACAAAGCCCGTTTTGTAAGCTCGGACGGTGCGGTCATAGACAGCGGCAATAACGGCATGTCGCATTCTGAGGGACAAGGATATGCATTGATGTTTGCTCTTATGTACGGTGACAAAACAGTGTTTGATAAGGTTTTGTCATGGAGTGAACACAATTTGCAAGATCCTAAAACCGGTCTTTTTTACTGGGCTTATCGACGTGACGGCGGAGATCCGGTAGCAGATCATAATAACGCTACCGACGGAGATCTTTTTATAGCTTGGACTTTGATAAGAGCCGGAACCAAATGGGGGGATCCTGCCTATACCAAAAAAGGTGAAAGGCTGGCTCAAACCATTTCTTCATTGCTTGTTACCAATTTCGGCGGTTTTAAAGTACTGTTACCGGGATTAAACGGATTTTTGTATAACGACAAGGTATTTTTAAATCCTTCTTATTACATTTATCCGGCTCTTAAGGATTTGGGAGCTTTCACTTATATGAAATTGTGGGGGGAGCTTGCTTCAGATTCAAAAAGTTTGATGAATTTAAATCGGAATTTTACGGTACCTTTGTCGCCTGACTGGATAAAGCTTATGCCTGACGGCAGTATCATTCCTGCAGAGCAATGGCCGGCACGTTCAAGTTATGACGCCATCAGAGTACCTTTATATCTTTACTGGGGAGATCCCAAATCCCCTGAACTTAATGATTGGAAAGATTATTTTGCCCGTTTCTCACCTGACAATACCCCGGCTTGGGTAAACGTTGTCACCGGACAAAGTGCCGAATATGCAATGACAGGCGGTTTGCGTGCAGTCCGAGATTTGGTGGAAGGCAAATTTTACGGTGAACCTGAGATCAAGAGCGGCGATGATTATTACAATGCCAGCTTGAAGATGCTTTGCTATGCAGCATGGTGCGATACTCATTGATACTGGGTACAATAAGCAGGATTTTAACTAATTTTTTTCAGCATGGAGACAACAGATCATGGCTTTATGGGGCGGCAGATTTACAGAAGGTCCTGACGAGAGATTCAAAAATTACAACGACTCGCTGAAGTTTGACTATCGCATGGCCCTCGAAGATATCGAAGGCTCCGAGTGTTGGGCAGATGCAATTCACGAAGCCGGAGTGCTTACCGATCAGGAATGCATCGATCTTAAAAAAGCTTTGGCTGAACTTCATGAGGAAGCGGAGCAGGACATTCATGCCATAGCCTCTGCAGGAGATGAGGATATCCACTCCTACATCGAACGCCGACTGATTGAGAAAGTCGGTGATCTCGGAAAAAAATTGCATACCGGCCGCAGCCGTAATGATCAGGTGGCTTTGGATCTGAAACTCTGGTGTCGCAAAGCCGTGGACGGGATCTCCAAAGCTCTTGTGCATTTGGAGCGTGAATTGGTGGCAACTGCCGAGCGTGAGCAGGGGAAGGTTTTCCCGGGATATACTCATCTGCAACGTGCTCAGCCGGTAACCTTCAGCCATTGGGTATTGGCTTATGCTCAGATGTTCGAGCGAGACTATCAGCGTCTGCAAAATGCTGCCGAGCTCATGTCAACCTGTCCTTTGGGATCTGCCGCTTTGGCAGGAACTGCTTATAAGATCGATCGCGAGAAATTGGCACGCGCTCTTGGGTTTAAACATGCCACCTCCAACAGCTTGGACGGAGTATCCGACAGAGATCACGTCATGGAATTGCTCTCCTGTGCTTCAATCTCCATGATCCATCTTTCGCGTCTTGCTGAAGATCTCATCATTTACAATTCAGGTGAAGCCCGTTTTGTAACTTTGTCAGATAAAGTTACCTCAGGTTCATCGCTCATGCCGCAGAAAAAGAATCCGGATTCTTTAGAGCTTATCCGCGGTAAATGCGGTCGCGTGGTAGGAGCTCTCACCGGAATGCTGGTGACTTGTAAGGCTCTGCCGCTTGCCTATGATAAGGATCTGCAAGAAGACAAAGAGCGTCTTTTCGATGCCATCGATACCTGGCATGACAGCCTTTATATGGCAGCATTGGTATTCGAAGGCTTGAAACTTAACGAAGAGCGTGCTTTGGAGGCTGCCAAGGGCGGGTATTCCAACGCTACCGAGCTTGCAGATTATTTAGTCTCCAAGGGTATTCCTTTCCGTGAGGCTCATTCGATAGTAGGTCGCGTGGTTTTGCATGCTATTTCCGTGCACAAACCTTTGGAAGATTTGAGCGTTGAGGAGTTTAGGCAGTTCTCAAAGGTGATAGGTGACGATGTCTATGCTCCTTTGCAGATTGAAAATATCCTGAATAAACGTGATATCAAGGGCGGCACGGCTCCTGCGCAGAATGCCGTTGAAATCAAAGCATTCAAAGAATTGCTGGCGCAGCGAGTCTGAACTGATAACTTTGGGAAAAAAGGGAGAGCGAATGCTCTCCCTTTTAAATATCAATCACGATATTCTGCGGCCAGTTTGTAAATTTTTTCGCAGTCACTGCGCTGCAGTTTTACGAAATGTCCTTCAAAATGATTTTTATCGTCCACTCCCAGCATGTCAAGCAGTCTTGGAATGTCTTCGCTGTGAGCTCCTATTTGCTCAAAATTTAAAGGCATGCCGATACGTTTTAGGAATGCTCTTAAAGCGGCAATTCCAGCTTTTGCGGTACGTTCGGGTTTTTCATAGTCCATGCTTATGCCGAAAACTCTGACGGCAAATTGGGCAAAACGCATGACATCGTGTCTTAAGCAGTATTCCATCCAGGCAGGGAACATGACTGCAAGGCCTGCTCCGTGGGCTACGTCGTATAAAGCCGACAGCTGATGTTCAAGGTGATGGGTTGCCCAATCCTGTTCACGGCCTACTCCGCAAATATTGTTGTGAGCCATGGTTCCTGCCCACATCAGATTGGCTCTGGCACTGTAATTGTCAGGCTCGGTTATGGCCAAAGGAGCATTGGCGATAATGGAGCTTAATAAACCTTCGCACATTCTGTCGGTAACGTCGACATTTTGGGTATTGGTAAAATAACGCTCCATGATGTGAGCCATCATATCGGTGACACCGCAGGCGGTTTGATATGCAGGCAGAGTGAAGGTCAGCTCAGGATCCATTACCGAAAACAAAGGAACGTTAAAATCGCAGCTTAAACCGTTTTTGACTATATTACCGTTAACTTCTTTTTCGATGACAGCACTGTTAGAACCTTCTGATCCTGCTGCGGGAATGGTGAGAACTACAGCAGTTTTCAACGCTTTTTGAGGTTTGGCCTTCCCGAGGAAAAAGTCAAAGAAATCTCCTTCATAAGGAATTCCTATGGCAATGGCTTTGGCCGTGTCTATGACACTGCCTCCGCCTACTGCAAGCAAAAAATCTGCATTTTCCGCTCTGCCAAGTTCTATGCCTTTATAAACGAGATCGGCCCGAGGATTGGGTTTTACCCCTTCAAGGCTGACATAGGAAATTCCGGCTTTCTCAAGAGAAGAGCATACGCGCGCGAGTAATCCCGAGCGTTTGGCGAAGTTTCCACCCGAGACTACCAAAGCTTTTTTAAAGCCGTATTCTTTAGCATAATTACCGGTGTCGTTTTCGCAATCGTGTCCGAAGATGTAGCGGGTAGGACGGTAAAAATCAAAATTGTTCAACGTAGATCTCCTTGCGCTTTGTTTTAATGTATTCCGGTAGAACCGAACCCCTGCTGTCCGCGTGAGGAGACGGCACCGAAATCATTACAGATTTTAAAGTCGGCAAGCAGAACGTGCTGAAACACCAGCTGAGCTATACGATCTCCTGGAGTTACGGTAAAACTTTTATCCGAGCGGTTCCATAAAGGTACCATGATCGGACCTTGATAGTCTGAATCTATTACCCCGGTAAGGTTGGCCAGCACTATGCCGTGTTTGTAACCAAGACCTGAACGGGGATAAACAAAACCTGCTACCGAAGGATCCTTGATGTAAACGGCAAATCCTGCCGGAGTTAAGATCGTCTGCCCCGGGGCAATTACGGTTTCATGCTCAAACATAGCCCTTATGTCCACCCCGGCAGAACCGGGGGTAGCATAGGAGGGCAGAGGAAATTCGCTTCCAAGCCGCGGATCGAGGATCTTCAATGCAATATCAAGGCGTTCCATCATGCCTGCCCTTTTTTGACGCGTTCAAAGATCAGATCGCATAAACTTGCGGCCAAAACGTTTTTATTCTGAACCCCGTAACGGGCGGCGATGCCGTCTTTATCAAAAACTGCCAATTCGTTTTGATCGCTGTCGAAACCTATGTGGTGATGCTGTACGTAATTAAGTGCGATGAGATCGAGATTTTTATCTCTAAGTTTGCGTTTGGCGTGATCTTCGCCGTTTTCCGTTTCAGCGGCAAAACCTACGGTGAAAGGACGGTTGTTTTCAAGTTTGCCTACGGTTGCCACGATATCGGGATTGCGTACGAGTTTGAGTGTAAGCCCGTCACTATGATCGCGTTTTGAAATTTTTTGCGTTTCAATATGATCGGCACGATAGTCGGCGACTGCGGCACATCCTATGAAAACATCGCATCCTTTGAGGTTGTCTTCAACTGCGTGCAACATTTCAAGAGCTGATCTTACGTCGATGCGGGTGATCCCTTCTGGAGTGTCGAGTTTAACCGGGCCTGCTATAAGTACCACTTGTGCACCCAGAGCTTTAGCCGCGGCACTTAAGGCAAATCCCATTTTCCCCGAGCTGCGGTTGGTAATAAAACGTACCGGATCCAAGTCTTCCACAGTAGGACCTGCGGTGATCACAACTTTAAGTCCGGCCCCGGAGGCTTTGCCCAGTAATTTGGTTTGAGTGAGCATGGCCGGGCGTTTGGGGGTTGGCAACAGATCCTGCGGGACGTAATCTATGCCTGTCAACGGTGCTTTGGATTTTAAGATTTTGATAATGTAATTTAAGATTTCAGCAGGCTCCGGCATACGGCCGTCGGCATTTACGCCGCAGGCTAAATCTCCGGTAGCAGGTTGCATGATGAGCATGCCGCGACGCTTTAAAGTTTCAAGATTTTCTGCAGTGGCTTGGTTATGCAGCATATGAGTATTCATAGCCGGGACTACTACGGTTTTGCAGGTACAGGCCAAAACAGCGGCAGTCAGCATGTTATCGGCAAGACCTGCGGCCATTTTGGCAATGGTATTGGCTGATGCCGGCGCGATCACGGCCAGATCAGCATTGCCAGCCAAGGCTATATGTCCTATTTTGGCGGCATCTTCAAAAATGTCTACCGGTACGGGATGCCCGCTTAGAGCTTCGAGAGTTGCAGGAGCTACCAGTTTGCAGGCTGACGACGTCATCACCACGTGAACTTCGGCACCTTGCTTTACCAGCATACGACACAGAGTACAGGCTTTGTATGCAGCAATGCTGCCGGTGATCCCCAGAATGATTTTGCGATCCTTTAATTGCAGATCCATAGCTTTATCCTTCCAAAACAGCAGATCAGCCGATTTTCCTGCGGATATTTTCAAGATTAATCGCAGACAACTGATCAATTAATAACTTTTCTGCATATAATACGCATTTGCTGAAAAACGCTGACGTATTAATTCATCAGCGGAGCATGTTGCGGTGATCTTTTAGTGTTGATTAGTCACAGTGATAATCATAGATCAGATCAGGCAATAACGTTCCGCGGGTCTTAAGCAGTGATGCCGCCTAAGACCGAAGCTGTACCGAAGGCATTACGGGAACAGTTGAAAACGAGGCTCGCAGAGAGATACGGGACTGCCATTGCAGAGTAGCGTTTTGCTGATCGCCGGCTTTGAACACGGAGATCATGAGGCACAAGCACCGGGCAGAGCCCGGACGTCTGCGGGAAGATCGCGGGAAACCGCGACGGTGTCAGGAAAAACAGGGAATACGAGTTTTGTCTTAGTCTTTTGTCAAAAGACTGTGACTTGGGCGCTTTTGTGCTAGAATATGCGCACTTTGTATTAACCTTAACACATTAATTTTGGTTGCAGCTCTTAGGTGCTGTGACCCGTAAAGTATTTTTTGGAGTGTGAACTAACATGTCCAGAGTTTGCCAAGTTACGGGCAAGCGCCCGGCTGTGGGTAATCTTCGTTCCCACGCAAAGAACGCTGCAAAGCGTCGTTTCCTGCCCAATCTGAAGTATCACCGCTTCTGGGTTGAGAGCGAGGGACGTTTTGTCCGTCTGCGTGTAACCACCAAAGCTATGCGTACCATCGACAAGCGCGGCATTGATGCTGTTCTGGCTGATATGCGTGCCAAAGGCGAAAGAGTCTAAGGGAGGCTATTATGGCAAAGAAAGGCGGCCGCGAGAAGATCCGTTTGAATTCAACTGCCGGTACCGGTCATTTTTATACCACCGACAAGAACCGTCGTACCACCCCGGGCAAGCTCGAGATGATGAAGTATGATCCGGTTGTGCGTATGCACGTGCTGTATAAAGAAGGTAAGATCAAGTAATTTGATCGGCCTTTTAAAAGACCCCGTCCCTTACAAGGTGCGGGGTTTTGTTTTTTCTGAAGGAGAAAAACATGCCTGAATTGCCTGAAGTTGAAGTTACCATGCGCGGGATCCGTCCTGAAATGTTGCATGAAAGGATTAAAAAGATTTGGTATGACGACAAAAAGCTTCGTGAACCTTTTTCAAAAGATTTGCACTTAATTGAAGGAGCCAAGATCGATGAGGTCGGCAGGCGTGCCAAATACATAGTGATTAAAACCGCTCAGGGTTCCCTCATCATCCATTTGGGGATGACGGGACATCTTTCCATCCTGAAAAAAGCGCAGGAGCGAAAAAAACACGATCATTTTGAAGTTGAGCTTGAAGACGGAGTGATCATACGTTACAACGACGCAAGACGTTTTGGGCTTATAGCCTATATTGGCCAAGATCAGGATCCTGAAAAAAGTCGTTACCTAAAGGATTTGGGACCGGAGCCGCTTTCAGATGACTTCAATGCGTTTTATCTGTATCAGGCATTGGCAAAGCATCAAAAAGCGGTAAAGCAGGCCATTATGGATGCAAGTGTGGTGGTAGGAGTAGGAAACATCTATGCTTCTGAAGTGTTGTTTTTAGCCAGGATTGATCCAAGGCGCAAAGCCTGCTCTTTAACCTTGAACGAGTGCGAAAAGTTGGTTGCGGCCATTAAGACTACGCTTGCGCGCTCTATCGAAAAAGGCGGAACCACCATCATCAATTTCCAGGGGGCCGACGGCAAGCTAGGGTATTTCGTACAGGAATTGAAAGTTTACGGACATTCAGGCGAGCCTTGTAAGGAGTGCGGAACTACCATTGAAAGCGTGCTTTTGGGTCAACGTAACACATATTTTTGTCCGCACTGTCAGCGCTGAGGGCTGGTAAGCGTTCAGTGTGATCGACATCTGCACCAATAATTATGCCGTGAGTTTATCCCCCGATAGGTGATAACTGAAAAGTTGTTATAAACGGCATAAATAAGCCGTTTTCTTGATATACGGCTCCTAAACGCAGCCTGTTGGGAAATGATTGCGCTTAGGATGATCGGGGATTTTACTATGCCTGCGTCAGGGAAAATACCTGCGGGCAAGTGCCACCACACTTGCCGGAGCAAATTTAGAAATGTCGCCTCGGTGTATGACTATATCGCGCACGAAGGTTGAGGAAATGAAAGCGAGATCTCCTGAAGCAGGCAACATTACGATTTCAACTTCGGGCATCACCATGCGATACATGCCGGATAGTGACATTTCGTAGTCGTAGTCGGCAACGGTACGGATCCCGCGTATGAGAACCTTGGCATTGTGCTCTTTTAAAAAATCGGGCAACATACCGGTAAAACCTTCCACTTCGATGTTTTCCCGATCTTTTACGTTCTCTCTTATTGCATTCACCCGCTCTTTTAAAGGAAAGAGCGTGTGTTTTGCGGGGCTTTCGGCTACAGCTACGATCACCTTGCTAAAAAGTGACGAGGCGCGTTTTATCAGATCGGCATGCCCTAATGTCAAGGGATCGAAAGTGCCGGGAAACACTGCGGTGATGTCGTTCATTCTAAAGCCTCGTCGGGAAGATAATGTTCAAGCGCCAGATCAAACGCATCTTTTACCATTTCTATGCTTATATGAGTCATGGCAAGAGGATCGCGTACCCGATAGCGCCAAGGTATGTGACGTTTGCTGCCGTATTCTTTTTTGGCAAGATCACGGTATACGCTGACCCAGAGATCAGGATAACGCCACGATCCCACCCGTTTGGGATTGTGTACGGCAAAAAGTCCTATTACCGGAGTACCCAAAGCAGAAGCTAAGTGCATGGCGGCACTGTCAGGGGAAAGTACCAGCGCGGCTGATTGAATCAGAGCGGCCAAGGAGCGCAGAGAAGTTTTACCGCAGAGGTTTAAAACCTTGGTTTTGCATAATGAGGAAACCTCTTGGCACAGCTTTTGTTCACAAGGGGCAGTGCTTCCTGCAAGTACTACCAAGAATCCTCGTTGTGCTGCGTGATCGGCAATGGCGGCATATCCTTGTGCAGTCCAGTTTTTCTGCGCTTTGGCAGATGAAGGGGTGATGACGAAAATTTTTTCCCTGTTTCCCATATCCTCGTAAGGCTGCAGTTCTTCGGCACTTAAACGAAAATCCCATCTGGGTTTTATATCTCCGAAACCTGCTTCACGGGCAAAAGCCATGAAGCCTGCAAGTACATGCGGATTGGCCGGTGACGGAACTTTACGATTTACAAAAAAACATTGTCCTTCACGAGAGCGTTCTTTGTCGTAACCGAATTTATTTTTTGCTTTGACATTTAAGGAGCACAAAGAAGCTTTAAGCGAGGTTTGCAAGTTAAGCAAGGCATCAAAGTTCCGTCCTTTTAAACTTTGATGAAGCGTTCTTAACGCACGGATAGTACCGTGTGAGAAATCGACTGGTAACATGGGAACGAGATCGCTACCTTGTTCGGTTCTGAAAAGAGGAGCGAAACGTTTGTCGATGATCCACAGCACCGAAAGTGCAGGATCTCTATTTTTTATGGCACAGATCATGCCGAAGGCATTGATACAGTCGCCCAATGCAGTGAGTCTTAAGACGCACAACGATGACGGTTTGATACTCATGGACGGCATTTTAGCAGAAGGGGAAAAAAATAGCGTTACCGCTGTCTCTCTTGTGGGGATGAGGAGGGAATGAGAAGAAAATGATCTAAAATATGTGTAGAAGATCACAAAATAAGTTTTACCAATAAAGGACTACGGAGATGGACATAAGAACAGTAAAGGAAGGGGACTACCTCTATTTGGTAGATACGCAGTCCGATCTTGCTCATACCCCGTTGTCAGCTTTTTTTGATCAGCACGGCTTGTTGTTACAAAATGCCGAACGCAAAGGCGGTCGGGGAGAGGCTCTGATTTATCAGACCGGTACTAAAAAAGTGGTGATGAGACATTATCGCCGCGGCGGTTTGGCAGGGCATCTTTTAAAAGATCGTTTTTTTCTCATAGAACCTCATGCTCACAGAGCTTTTGATGAATTCAGGCTGTTGCGCTATATGGTAAAGGAAGGCTTACCGGTCCCCTCCCCTTTTATAGCCAGGGAGAAGAAGGCAGGCTGTGCGTTGATTCAGGATATTCTCATCGAAGCCTTGGATGCTGAAGATTTGTCATATGTATTGCGTAAAAGAGCATTGTCTCAAATAGAGATGCTTCGTCTAGGGGGAATGATTAAAGCTTTTTTCGAGCATGGGATCGAGCACACCGATTTAAATATACGCAATATCCTTTTGGATGACCACGGTAACTTTTTTCTCATCGATTTTGATAAATGTTTCTTAAGTTATCCTGATATGCAACGGCGCAAAGAGATCATTGCCAGACTGCATCGTTCTTTTCTTAAAGAAAAAAACAAATATGCAGATGCGATACATTACAAAGATGAAGATTTTGCACTTATACAGGGCAGAGCGCTGTCATAAAGAGCATAAATCGTATAATCTTTAAAAAAGACCTATGCTTTTTTATCAAACAGCGAAAAGGAGCACTTTATGAAAAAGACCTTAGTAATCGTGGATCATCCTCATTTTGATCGTTCGGTGATCACACGCCGCTGGGTTGAGGAATTGCAGAAGTATCCTGATGAATTCGTAGTTCACAAATTGCAGAGCTCTTATCCGCGCGGACAGATCGATCCTGCTATGGAGCATTCGCTCATCGAAAACAACGGTACCGTGGTGTTCCAGTTTCCTATGTACTGGTTCAATTGCCCTCCGCTTTTAAAACAGTGGCTTGATCAGGTTTTGACCTCGGATTGGGCTTTCGGAAAAGGTCACAAGCTGGAAAATCGCAAGATGGCCATCGCTTATTCCTGCGGAAGCGGGGAGAGTGATTACAGCCCGGAAGGAAAGCATCATCGTGTTGCTGATGATTATCTTTTGCCTCTGGTCCATTCCATCGAGTACTGCCATGCGACTTTTGCCGGTACTTACAGTTTTTTAGGAGCTGCCAATCCTGAAAAAGCTACTGTTGAAAACATAGCCGAAAGTGCCAGAGGGTATGTGGAATTTCTGCGCGGGATCGCTACTGCAGACTAACTTCCTGTAGCTTCAGCTAAAACAAAGCCGAAACATCAAAAGTTTCGGCTTTGTCGTATCAAAGAAGGCTGAATTTGTCAGCCTTCAGAGAGGATCAGACCAAGGCGTCTGCTATAGGCAGAATACCGCCTAAGAAAGCTTCGTCACCGTTGACGCAGTAAGAATCAAGACCTGCGAGTTTAAGTCCTTTAACGTAGCGGGCGTTCAGGAAAGGACTGGCGATCAGGCCGATAGGACCGTCATCTTTGGTGAATTTGAAGATCTTCTGCATGGAGGCAATTTCAGAGCCTATCAGCAAACCGGAGAGAAATTCGCCCACGTGTGAAGGTTTGATGCCGCCTAAAATATTGGCACCGCGGATCTCAAAGAGACGGGGGATGATGTTATTTTCGCAGTAACCGCGCTCAAGACCGGCTTCATAGTCGGATGCGGATTCTTCCTGCTCGCCGGCACCCAAGCCTACCAATGAATACTTCATCATGATGCTGTGGATCTCACCGGTCATGGCGGTACGGAATGACTCTACCTTAAGACCGTCGCAGAGAACCCATTTGCAGTGAGTGCCGGGCATCAGGAACACTTTGGAAGGGTGTTTCTTAAGAGCGCCTGCAAGCTGAACTTCTTCGCCGCGGATCACGTTGTAGTTGTCAGGATCACGTACACAGATACCCGGAACGATGCGGATCTTATAACCCTTTGAATGGGTGACTTCGGTAAGGTGATCAGGAAGCTGGTCGAGTTTTACCGGGCAGTCCAGATACTGTGCATCAGCCCAGCCGTTAATGGAACCGACCATACCGGACATGACTACGGGCAACGGGCCGTATTTTTGCATCCATTCGGCAGTGAGGCGATCGAAAGCACCTTCGCAATCCTTGCCGCGTACGGTAGTTACGCCTTCGTGGGATTTTTTCTCCTCGATCTGTTTGCCGTCGATATATAAAAAGGCGCGGATGTTGGTAGAACCCCAGTCGATTACGATATAGCTCTTCTCTGACATGATGAAATCTCTCCTAAAGAATGAAATTGGTTCTGTGATGTTTAAGCTATGGCTTTGATGAATTCGGCGGCAGCACGCTCTATTTCATCAAAAGCTCCGGCCATGGCACGTTTTTTATTGATGATGTTGGAGCCGATGCCGGCAGAGCAGCAACCGTTGTCCAAGAACGCCTTGACGTTTTGAGCACTTACCCCGCCTACTGCCATTAAAGGAATATGATTGATAGGACCGCGTACGGCTTTAATATAGTCGATACCGAGAGTACCTGCGGGGAAAACCTTGACTATGTCGGCACCCTCATTGTAGGCAGTGGCAATTTCCGAAGGGGTGAAAGCTCCGGGAACGGCAACCATGTTCAAAGTTTTGATGGCGTGAATGACGGCAATATCCACATTGGGGGCCAGTGCAAAATCGGCACCGGCGTCGCGGGCGGCTTTGGCCTGATCTACGGTCATTACCGTACCTGCACCTACACAGATCTGATCGCCAAGTTCTTTTTTAATTAAGGCGATGGAAGATGGGGTGTCTTTTAAGCAATCTTTTGAAGCCTGATCGAAGGTAATTTCAAGACAGTGAATGCCGCTTTTTAGAATGCGCTTGGCGGCTTCAAGCAGATCCTGACCGTAAACTTGGCGGGAAATGGACACCAAACGGTGTTCTTTAATGAAATTCAAAGCATCCATGTAAAGTACCTGTGAATTTTTATTGTCTAATATACTGGAGTCAATCTCCATAATTGTGGACATATTATAGTCCTAAAATTTTCATTATTTGAGGTCGTCTGCTGTCTTTTGCAAGATCCTTGGAAAATACGTAATACGGATCACGTTTTGATGCGGAAGAATGCCAGAAGAGATCTTAGGATAATTTTTCTAGGATAAGAGTTTCTCCAAAAGAGCTAAAGTTTTGGCAACGGCGCCGCGGCCGCCGTTTAAAAATTGCAAAGCCCTTGCTCCTGCGTTTACGCATTGATCAGGATCATTTAAAAGTTTATTGCAGATTTTTTTCAGTTCTTCAGGATTTTTTGCAAGAAAAGCAGCTTTTGCATTTATGAGACCTGAAAATTCATTTTTAAAATTATGATGATCAGGTCCGGTTACGGTAGCGATACCGTAACAAGCAGGCTCCAGAGGATTGTGTCCGCCGATGTCGACAAAGCTTCCGCCCATGAAAGCAAGATCGATCATGCCAAAATACAAGGCTATCTCTCCCATGGTATCGCCTATTAAGATCCCGCCTTTATAATCGCTGAGTTTTGCAAGCGTGCTTTTTCTTTGATAACGGATTTTTTGTGAATCAAGAAATTCACAGGCAAGAGCCACCCCTTCCTTATGTCTTGGTACTAAAACTAAAGATAGAGACGGGACTGTTTTTAAAAGCTCAAGATAGGTTTTAATCATGAGCGTCTCTTCCGTTGCATGGGTGCTGATTGCTCCTAAGACTTTGCCGGGAAGTTTTTTTCTGATCTCTTTACCTAAATTAAAACGATGGTCATCTTTTTTCAGATCATATTTGAGATTGCCGGTAACCAGGACTCTGTCAGGAGATACCCCTATTTTGCAAAAGCGTTTTGCATCTTCTGTTGAAGCACACATCACTTTGGTAAGATTTTCACAGATGAGATCGCGTACGGCATCTTGGTGTTTTAAATAGGCTTTAACATTTTTTTCCTGCATACGGGCACTGACCAGGATGTTTTTGCATCCGAATTTTTTAGCAGCCAGCATTTTTTCAGGCCACAGTTCGGTGTCTACGGTGATCAAAAGGCTAGGATGCAGTCTTTTAAAAAATCTTTTTACAGCTAAAAACTGATCAAGCGGTGCAAAGCAACTCTCCGTACCCTCTATTTTGGAGAGTACGCCATCACCTGTGGTGGTAAGCGTGGTTACTATTGTCCTTATTTCAGGATGAGCTTTGACAAAGGCGTTTATCAACGGTTTTAAAGCATTGGCCTCGCCCATGGAGGCTGCGTGAAATACCACGCATTTGCCTTTTTGAAAGGCAGGCAGGTTCAGTCCCAGTAACTGCCAGAATCTTTGTCCGTAAGGAGGATCGTGTCTTCTGTGCCAGGCAAGAAAACAGGCCGCCGGCAATACCGCAATGCCGGTTAACAGACGATAGGCACCGAGCAATAGAAGAGATCTGCAATGCATCAGAGTAAAGCCTCAAGTTTTCTTATCACGAGATCCGGGGTGATCTTTTTTAAACAGGCATAAGTGCCGAAGCGGCAGGTACGTTTAAAACAAGGGTGGCAGGGTTCGTCAGATTCTACGCAACAGGCTTTTTCCGACAAAGGCGGGGTGTAAACCGTTGAAGTTGACCCGAAGATGTCAACCTGTGCTACTCCTGCGGCTGCGGCCGTATGCATAAGTCCTGAGTCATTGCAAACGGCAGCTTTACAAGCTCCGGTAAGATCGAGCGCTTCTTCTATATCGGTTTTACCTGCGATGTCGTAGAAGTAAGCAAGCTTTGCAGGATCTGCTATGGAATTTCGTACTTTTTCTATGGTGGGAGCATCTTTTAACGTCCCGAGTCCCAGTACCGCACCGCCTTTTTCTATCCACCAAGTACTGACGTAAGCAAAATATTCAACGGGCCACAGTTTTGCCGGTCCGTAGTTGGCACCGCATCCTAAGGCAAGCAGAGGTCTGTCCAAGGAGATCCTAAGCCTTTGCAACAATTTTTCCTCAGGCGGGAGGATCTTTAACTTCGGGTATGGAAAAGCAGGTAAATCTTTTGAGCAGCTTACTTCTTTTTGAGAATAAGCCAAGGCTACGTAACGATCGACCATACGCGGGTAGTCCTGCTTGTTTGTACGCAGGTGATTTAGCAACAGATACCGTGATTCTCCTTTGAATCCGCGGCGATCGGGAATGCCGGCAAAAAAAGCTGGTAAGGCTGATTTTAAGGAATTGGGTAAGACAAAACAGGTGTCGTAATGTCCTTGTTTAAGGCGCAGTCCCTCTTTAAAGCGTTTTAAAAGGTCAAACTGACCGTGAGCAAAAGGATTGATTAAAAATCCGTTGATTTCATCCATACGGTGCAAGATCGGCATGGCATATGACGGAGCGTACACATCGATGATGCAGGAAGGATTTTTAGCGCGTATGGTTTTTAGAAGACTTTGCATCATGATGATGTCGCCAAGCCACGATGGAGTGATGATAAGAACGCGCTGCATGTGAGTCTCCGATGATTGTCTGTAATGTTTGTCATGGTGATTTTAATCGTCACGGCTTGTCTTACCAAGAGGGAGAAAATTAAAAGTACCGTTGCAACATCCAAGAAGGAAACTTAAGAGATTTTTGGCAGCTTGCGATGCAGTGTTAAAATTGAAAGGCATTTTACGGTGCAAACATAGTTTTTTAGAGGGCTGAACATGATCATAGTTACAGGCGGCTGCGGTTTTATAGGATCTAATATCGTCAAGGCATTGAACGACAAAGGGATCAGTGACATTTTGGTGGTGGATAATCTCACCGAAGGTCATAAGTTTTCCAATTTGGCTGATCTGGATATTGCAGATTACATGGACAAATTGGATTTCATAGAGCTAATTGGCGACGAGCAACGTTTTAATGCCCGTTTCAAATGCAGCAATATCGAAGCCATCTATCATGAGGGAGCGTGCTCCTCCACTACAGAGTGGGACGGACGTTACATCATGAAGAACAACTACGAATACACCGTGACTTTGTTTGAGTTTGCCACGGCCCATCGCATTCCTTTCTTCTATGCATCTTCGGCATCTACTTACGGAGCAGGAGACGTGTATGTGGAAGGACGCGAATATGAGGAGCCGCTTAATGTATACGGTTATTCAAAATTCCTCTTTGATGAATATGTACGCCGTCGTCTGCCCAGACTCAATTCTCAGGTAGTGGGATTACGTTATTTCAACGTATACGGACCGCGTGAAAGTCATAAGGGAACTATGGCATCCGTAGCCTTTCACCTCTACAACCAGATGAAAAAAGGTGAAAATCCCAAATTGTTCCGCGGTTGCTGCGGATATCCTGACGGCGGGCAGATGCGCGATTTCGTCTATGTTGAGGATGTGGCCAAGGTTAATTTGTGGTTTTTAGAGCATCACGGAGCCTCCGGAATTTACAACTGCGGAACGGGACGTGCAGAGCCCTTTTCCAATATTGCCGAGGCTGCCATCAGGTTCTTCGGACGCGGAGAAATAGAGTACATTCCTTTCCCTGAGCATCTTATAGGTCACTATCAGTGTTTTACTCAGGCAGATTTGACCAAATTGCGTGAAGCAGGATGTGATGTTGAGTTCAAAACCGTAGCTCAGGGTACAGCCGAGTATCTCAAATGGCTTTCGAAGAAGTAAAAGGTTTTGAGATCTGCGTGCTCCCGAAGGAGCGCGCTTTGACTTTTGCCGATCACTTAAATTCCTTGGGGATCGATGCTTATGCCCGTCAGGGCTTTTCCGAGCATTGGGTGGTGTATGCTGCAGATCAAAAGGATGTGTCGCGTGCCAAGCAGGAGTTGCTCAAATGGGCTCAAAGCCCTTTTGACAGTCATTTCGGTG
The DNA here is from genome assembly GCA_937896115.1 of uncultured Succinatimonas sp. Taxonomy (GTDB): domain Bacteria; phylum Pseudomonadota; class Gammaproteobacteria; order Enterobacterales; family Succinivibrionaceae; genus Succinivibrio. The sequence goes on along the minus strand of CALBLB010000034.1, from coordinate 7,092 downwards.
CCGCTTCCTGGCAAAAAGGAGCGCGAACTCCGAAGAATAAACAGATCAAAGGCAGTTTTTTTTGCGGGGCAAATTGGGATCCTTGCTCTTTAACTTCATTAGTTGAAATCATTTGCGTGCTTTTTTTCATAGGACAGCTTGTCAACGAGCAGTGGATGCTTGAGACTTTCAGTCTTACCCGCATGCAGGATTTTTCATGGCCTCTGGATGTTTATCGTTTGTTAACTCCGGTGTTTTTGCACTTCGGGATCATGCACATAGCCTTTAATCTCGTGATGTGGGAGGCAATGGCAAGACCTGTTGAACGCTATTTGGGTAAAACCAAGCTGTTTTCGGTATTTATAGGCGTCTCGCTTATATCCAACGTTTTGCAGTTTGCTTTTATGCCGTATAACGGCATCTTCGGCGGACTGTCTGGAGCAGTTTACGGAGTGATAGCTTATATGGGAACGGTGTCGCGTCGCGATGATTGTCCCGAAGGATTTTATTTTCCCAAAGGACTGATTGCCGTAAGTGCGGTTTTTATCGTTTTCGGCTTTTTTTCCTCCGGTACTGCCAATATCTGCCATCTCGGCGGACTGTTATTGGGACTTGTTTTAGGTTATCTTGATTTAAAACGCGCAAAACTTTTTGCTTGAGCCTTTTTAAACAGGATTACAAAAGCATGTGTTTTTAAGAGCGCATGCTTTTTTTGAATTTACTGGAACATATAAGAAAGAAACAGCACGTCTCTTACTATATCGGAACCTACTTTGTCCTGCATAATTGAGGCAATGCGTTCGCGACACTCCTGTCTTAATTTTTCCCGTCCGTCTGCTGAGGCTATTTTGGTGAAGTCTTTTGACGCGATCACGCTTAACACGGCATCGCGGATCACGGGGGTTAAGCCTACTACCACCGGTTTGTCGTTTTCGTCAAAAAGCATGAGTGAGATCTTGATGCGCACATAGTGCAACCTTTCATTGGGATTTGATGAGGCCAAATTGGTGACGAAATCAGGCTCTAAGGTGTAGTAACCGATCTCAGGCGCAGCCGGGGCGGCATTTTCGCTTTTTCCGTCACCTTCTGATCCTGAAGGTGCTTCTTCAGCGGCAAGAACTGAAGGCGTGAGAGTAAGCAGTGCCAGCGGAAAGAGCAAGGACAGCAAAGATAAGCGCATATACACCTCGAAATTGTTCAGTCGGATTCTTTTTGGGCCTGACCGTTTAAGATCTTAACATCACGGGCCCCCAACAGAGGTGCTGCGGCATCATAAAGCTTGGCCACTTTGTCGCTGTGCACGAAGATGGTTCTATCCGAGTCCAAAGAAAAATATTTGTGACGTATGAAAGTATCGCACATAACTTTAAAGATCACGGGATCTGCAAACTCAGGAGAATTGTTGGTTACCGTACCCGGCAGACGGCGGGCGTACATGATGCAGGTATCTACAAACTGCTCTACCGTGGCCGTTCCGTCGCGGGTATTTTTAAGTGCGGTGACTGCTACGAGATATCTTATGAGATTTAAATGTATGCAGCGCGAAAGAATGTAGATCTCGTCGTATCCGTCTCCTGAAAGGCATACGAGACCGTGATTTTCGGTAATGTAGCCTTCACGGCGCAGGCAGTCTATGTAGCGCTCTATGAGCATGTCGAGGCGGCTCTCGTCCACCGGAGCATACAGTTCGTGACGCAGGAAGTAAAAGAGCGCGCGCGCGTGAGAGATTACGTCGGATCTGCGTATGTGACCGTTACGTATGATGATGGAAGCTACGAGAGCAGGCAAAGCGAACAGGTGCACGATGTTGTTCATAAAATAGGTAAGTTGCAAGGTCTGTCCGTAGCTCGGGCGTACGAATTTCATGTCTTCGCCCACGTCGTAAACCCTGAATTTGTGCAGTTCAAGAGCCTGAGAAATTAATACCGACGGCTTGTCACCGGGGATTAGATCGTGCAGTTTTTCGTCCACCTTCATGAGTTTTAAGTAAAGCGCCAAACAGTTTTTCAGTCTTGACATGCTCATGGTGTGATCTGTATCGCTGATGATGGCCAAAGCGCACAGATTGATGCCGTTGGCCTGTGCCGCACCGTTTAAGTTGCGGATGATGTTATCGGCAAGACGGTTTACCGTTTCAAAAAGCCAATGCGGTTTTTTTATGCCTTCAGGATCAATGTAATTTCTCCAGTTCGGCTGCTTTTCATTCAAAAAGTCGGGGATCTCGATAGGAGTACCGAAAGTAACGTAACCTCTGCCGTAATAGCGCAGTCTTCTGAATATACCCAAGAGTTGCCAGGCGTTTTCTTTGGTTTTGGCCCTGCCGTTTAGCTCCGACATATAAGATCTCACCTCCGAGACATGCTCGTAGCCAAGATAGGTGGGAATGAAAGTAATGGGACGGTTGATACCGCGCAATTGTGATTCTACGGCCATGGCCACCATGCCGGTTTTAGGCGGCAGGGTACGTCCTGTACGCGAACGGCCTCCCTCGATGAAGAATTCGGTGGCGTAGCCGTTTTCAAAGAGCAGACTTAAATACTCTGAGAACAGGGAAATATAGAATTTGTCCCCTTTCATCTTGCGACGTATGAAATAGGAGCCGCAACGACGAATAAGCGGACCCACGGGGAAGAAATTGAGGTTGTCGCCTGAGGCTATCTGCGGCATTTGCAATCCTTCGTGAAAGAGCACGAAGGAGAGCATTACGTAATCCATGTGACTGCGGTGGCAGGGTATATAGATGATCTCATGACCGCTTTCTATAAGTTTGCGGACGTTTTCTGCCCCGATGACGCGCTGACCGTGATAGATGCGTTTCCACAGATGCGAGATCACCGAATTTAAAAAACGCAGCAAAGGGTACCTGGGATCTGCGGCCATCACGTCATAGATGGCCCGACCGCGTTTGGTAACGGTAAGGTAGTCGTCTCCGCTGCGCAGCATTTCCTCTTGTACGGCTCGTTTTACTGCAGGTCTTTTCATCAGTTCGTTGATAAATTCCGCGCGATCAGGCCAGGGACGTCCCACCAGCAGACGGGCTTTGGTGATGAAGTGAATAGAGGCAAAACGACATAAAAGTTTCATGTCAGGATCGCCTTTGCAACGTTTGTCCAAAGCACTTAAATGTAAAAGGCCGGAGACTATGGTGCAGTTATCCCGTCCTTCAAACATCAGTTTTAAGAATTTGCGCCATGAAGGGGTATGGTTGGTGATCCCGAAACCGTGAAGAGGTTTGCCTTTATAGCCCGGGTTTCTTGACCAGATCACCGAAATGGGAATTATCTGCAGATCGGTTTGGTGTTTTTTACAGCAACGGTGCCACAGGGTGAAGATTTTATCGGCATGAGCATCGGCACCTGTCGACGACATCATGCGTGGATTGTGCAGATAAGCGATGCGCGGCAGGCGTTCATCGCCCAAGCGCAGATCTGAAAAAGGTGAAGGCAGACGGAGTTTTTGCGTAAGTCTTTCTATGGCCAAGAGGTTGCCTACCCCTGAAGATACGGTTACGTAAACTACGGGTATGTTTTTGTCCACCTGTATCTGTTTTAAAGGCTCGTAGGGTACCGATGAGAGGTTCGTGGTGATCCTAAACGGCCAGTAAAGGAAGACCCTGAGTATTTTTTGTACGGTTAAATACATGTTTTACTGATCCCTTTTTTTGGGGATTATATGAAAAATATCCTGAGTGTATAGCGATCAAAACACGCGCTTTGTTCATTTGGTCGAAAAAGTGACTGAGAAAAAAACGCAAAAAGTTTTTTAAGACCTGCTTATCTGCAGATGCGCACAATTTTGTGCCTGAGATCAATTCTTTTAGCCGCAGCTTACTGAAGTAAGGCTGAGCTAATAAGCGATATGCAACTTAACATATTGAAAAATAATTTAAAATTAGCCTTGGTCAACTTAAAATTAATCCCTATTCTTATTTCAAAAAGCAGTGATGAGTCGCTGTTTAAAAACTAAGACGGCAGGGATGCCGCTTTTTCACCGAAGGAAAATGTTTATGTCCAAATTTAATCAAAGTGCCGAGGCACAGGCGGTAACCGCAGCCGGGAATACCAGCGGTCTTGCCGGGTATCGGCGTTTGGTTATGCTGGCAGGAACTGCATCGGTGGTAACCGGCGCTACTTTCGTACTGTTAAAGCTTATGGTGTGGTTCATGAGCTCTTCATCCAGTATGTTTGCGTCGTTTACCGATTCGCTGTTTGATTCGGTGGCATCGATACTAAATCTCATCGTATTGCGTTATTCGTTGAAAGCTCCCGACAGAGATCATCGTTTCGGACATTTCAAAGCTCAGTCGCTGGCATCGCTTGCGCAGTCTGCTTTTATAGGCGGATCGGCAGTTTTGCTCATCATTCACGGCATCGATCGTTTCCGTAACCCTCATGAGATTGAAAATGCCTTTTGGGCGGTGGCCGTGAGCTTGGGTACCATTGCTTTTACGCTGTTACTGGTGGCTTTTCAGACTTATGTGGTTAAAAAAACCAAGAGTGAGCTGGTGAAGGCCGATCGTTTTCACTATATCTCTGACATCGGTCTTAACGTAGGTGTAGTAGCCGCCCTGATCTTAAGTTATATGGGTTATTTATGGGCTGACGGTATGTTTGCCGTTCTCATCGGTTTCTTCATTCTGCACGGCGCTTATGTGATAGGTATGGAGGCTGCGTCTACTTTGGTGGATAAATCACTGACCATGCGTGAGAATCAGGCGGTGATGATGGCAGTTTTAAAAACGGATGGGGTAAAATCCCTGCATGATCTCAAGACTCGCAAAGCGGGCCCTGAGTACTATATTCAATGCCATTTGGTGCTGGACTCCACCCAGTCGCTGGCATCGGCTCACGATATTGCCGACAGGGCCGAGAGCAATTTAAGAGCTCTTTTCCCGGAAGCCGATATTTGCCTGCATATGGAGCCGGATCTTCCTGAAATCAAAAAAGACGGATTGATCTATGCTGATGATGTGGTAAAAGCTGATGCTGCCAACGAGGAGATCTACCTTAAGAAATCGGCAGATTAAAATGCAGATTAGGTAGGGATCCCAGGGCAAAATTTCAATTTGAACATACGGGATCCCTCATGAATCAGGACACTACCGTTTCGGAACTTTACTGGAAAGAACTGAAAGCCGAGGCTGCCAAAACCGCAGCTGAAGAACCGTTATTGCGTGCGGCCTTGGAAAAATCAATACTTACGGCGTCAGGCTTTGATCAGGCTTTGGCCAGGGTGTGTTCTTACAGTCTTGCCAATGCCATTGTCGGCAGAACCGAACTTTATGCCATGTGCATGCAAGCCTATCAGTCCTGTCCTGAACTTTTGGAAGACGCGGCTTGTGACATGCGTGCGGTGATTGCCCGTGATCCTGCATCTGCCGATTCCACTGTCGTTCCTTTTCTTTTTTTAAAAGGTCCTCATGTGCTGGAAATTTGGCGCGTGGCTCACTGGTTGTGGCAACAGGGGCGCAAACCTCTTGCCCGCTATGTGCAGTGTGCAATTTCTGATGTCTTCGGGGCTGATATTCATCCTGCCGCAAGGATAGGCCGCGGGATCATGCTTGATCATGCTTTAGGCATTGTTATAGGTGAGACTGCGGTAGTCGGGGACATGGTTTCCATGTTGCACGGGGTGACTTTGGGCGGTCCCGGTAAAGTTTCGGGTGATCGTCATCCTAAAGTAGGACGCGGTGTAATGATCGGTGCAGGTGCCAAGGTGCTTGGGAATATTCACATAGGTGAAGGTGCCAAAATCGGTGCAGGCTCTGTGGTTTTGGATGATGTTCCCCCTCATACCACGGTAGCAGGTGTTCCTGCACGCTCGGTAGGTCGTCCTATTGAATACATGCCGTCATTGGGTATGGATCAGACTTTAAATGACGATTATTGTCCTGCCATGAGAAACAAAGACCTGCTGTAGTTTGGTTTTCCTCACCTTTCCACGCCTTTTCACAGGCAATTAACAAAAAACGGCTTAAGGTGGGGATTACTCAGTTTTGCAAAGATAAAATCCTTTATAATCAATTAGCTGTCTATAAAAAATTCATCATTAATATTCAGATCTTAATAGGACGCGCAACATCGGTTTCAACACCTACCTTACGGTAGGAAAATCCTGCTAATTAGTTGAATTAATATGAAGTTTTTTATAATCACGAAGCTTTTTTCCCGCTTGTCGATAAAATCATTCTTTATCGATTCCCATGCAAATTAATGTTTTTGTCTGCAGGACTTTTCAACCGATCATCCTTTTTTAAATCCTTTTCCGAGTTTAGTAGCCGGCATTCTAAGCAAACGGCTTGTTTATGCCGTTTATCCTGAGTTTTTATTTATCATCTATCGGGGGATAAAAAACCGCATCACCGAGGTAACGGCAGATAAATAACGCATTTCCCGGTTTGTCGTTAGCGGATCTGTCCCTATCTTAAGATTTTTGGCACTTTTAAGCTTAGCGTTGAAGCACTGAAAAGAGAGGTGCTTTATATAGATGAACCGAGAGCTTTCCACGCTATTTCGCAACCAATTCACAAAAATCGGCTTAAGGTGGGGATTACTCATTCTTCTATGAATAAAATTCAATAAAATCAATTGACTATCTGTAAAAATTACAGCATTAATGTTTAAATTTTAGAAAGTCTCCCAAAGTACGAGATCAGGTTTTTTTTATCCCCAGAAAATCGTGTCAATTAATTGAATTAATAGGTAGTTTTCTTAAAATCAGTTATCTAATTTCCGCATGTCGATAACCAGTTGTCGTCAGAAGATTTATAGAAATTAATGATAATTAATATTTTGAAAAACGCTTTTTTCCAACGGAGCGGAAGATTTTTGAGTTGTTTTTGGATAAATAAGTTTATTCTTTAATTAACATATTGATATTATGGATAAATAACGATGATTCTACGACTGCTGAAATTGGGAAAAGCATGAGATCCGGATAAAAAAGCTCATTTACCCTAGGTATTTCGTGGAGATTTTGGTGTTTTAAAGTTGAAAACCAAGGCAATTAACTGAAATATAGAGTTATTCTAGTTGTAAAACAGGCCAAAAGTGTGAATTTAGTTATCATGCATTTTGTGGAAAAAGTTGGGGATTGCGTTTTTTATAAGTATTA
>CALBLB010000033.1 GCA_937896115.1 uncultured Succinatimonas sp. | reverse complement strand
GCTTCAATTATTTCTTTGAGACGACTGTCATGGCTGATATCTTTTTTTATATTTTCAAGATAAATTTTACGAGGTTTGTGGCCAAATTCTTCCTGTTTTATTATGTTATCTGCGGCAGCTTTCATCTCTTCTAAAGATGATTTATAGAGTGATCTGGTATTTTTATCATCGATATCAGATATCAACTTAGTTAGTTCTGGTTTATTTAAAAAATTTTTATAGATTTTTGCCGATTCAATATCGTTACATTTTTGAACAAATTGATCATATAAAGGTTCATTAATATCAAATAATTTATTTTCAGAAGCAGATAAAGCAAATATCTCCGGAGAACAATCTTTTAGAATATCAAGATCAATTTCGCTTTCAAGTCTGGTATATCCTCTACGTCTCATTAGAGTTGAAATAGCTTCTTTTTCATCATCAGACAAGGATCTCTTTATTTTGTATTCAATTACAGAAAATATAAGTCTACGTGCTTTTTTAAACCTGTCTTCAGATCTGACATGGTGTCTTACAGCTGTACGATCCTTAACCGTGTAGCTCATGCCATTACCTTGATCAGGCATCTCAATAATTGCGGCATTTATATCATCCTTTCTAGGCATACCTTTTGCTGTATAAGAAATAAAACCAGTATATTTTCCGCCTAGATCAATTGCGATATTTGAGTAAATATCATCCATGTCCTGAACCTTTTTTTATATAACGAATAGTTTTACATTTATATCCAAAATATATTGGATACAAGATTGAAAATCTGTGAACCTAGTGCTTTTTTCGATTTTTAGCTGATTTTTAAGAACAGGCGCTACCTTCAAGTTTGAACTGTTTGAGGACTAAAGCCATCGACCAAAGTTGAATGCTTTTCTACATTAGATGCGACAAATTCGGTTTAAGATATAGGAAAACAGATCTTTTGCAGGAGATTGCAAGTGCTGGCACCAGTCATTGAAGAAGACCGATTGGTGGATCTCGTCGAAAATTCCGGGATCCAGTTTTTGGACAAACAATTCACGCTTAATTTATTCACGGGAAGCGATAAAAAGCGCTTTGGGTACGGTTATGCGTTGAAAAAAAGCGCGCGAGAGCCTTTAGCCCCGGTGTGTTGCGATGAAGACGGCAGAATGTTTGAGCCCTCATGCCCTGAAGTTGCGGTCGATCCTGACGATACTCGCATTCTCAGTGTGGATACCCGCGATACCCTCGCAATTTATAACGGAGTGTGGTTTCCCGTTCCTTTCTTTGCCGAAAATCTTCTGAATAAAGACGGTGCCTTAAACTGTGATCCTTTGTCGGCAGGGCCTTTTAACTGGGCAAGATGCCGCGTTGTCAGAATAAAGGATGAAGAAAATGCCGACGGGAATTTATATCGTGCAGTCTTTGCCTTTGATACATCTGTGCAAGAAATTCAAAGCTCCGATTATGCATCTCCTACTGCTGACAATGTAAAAAGCGGAACGCGCTATGCTTTAAGCTTAAGTTGCGGATCTGAGCTTTTGCGAGTACGCCAAAGCGGCATTGCTTGGGGCAGGGAATGGGCCGAGCGGGTGTACAGTGATGCAGCCAAAGAAAATCGTTCGCTTAAGATCTCCAAAGAATCGTTAAAAGACAATTTAAACGACAGAATAGCCGAGGCTCATTACCTCAATATGCTCGCATTGGTCACGGCATTATGTCCTCCTCCTGAAATAAGACTTATTCAACGCGGCAATGATTCGATTGAAGGCTCCATAGGCGTAAGTCTGGTGCTCGATATAGGAAATTCGCGATCCTGCGGCATTTTGATGGAGGATTCTTCAAACGGAGCCTTGAAGACGGCCCGTTTGTGTCTTCGTGATCTCAATGCTCCCGAGAATGTTTATGAAGAAGCCTTCGAAAGTCGCGTGGAGTTTGCAAAAGCCAACTTTGACTATGACGGTCGCTCCACGCGCTCCGGCAGATCCGATGCCTTTAGCTGGCCGTCTTTAGTAAGAACAGGATGTGAAGCTGCAACTTTGGCTTCTTTACGCAGCGGCAACGAAGGCATGACCGGTAAGATCTCGCCTAAGCGTTATCTTTGGAACGAGCGTTCAAGCGGAAATTCCAAAGAGTGGCAGTTTAATCCTTATTCATATCAGATCCCGCTTATCGATCGTTTAAACGGCAAAGTTTTGGGCTACGGACAGCCTGAGGAATGCGGTCCTAAGCGCGAGGCTTTCATGTCTCCTGTCAGTAATTACATCAATTCAAAAGGCGATGCTCTGTTTGCCTGCGATGATCCCGGGAATTTCCACGCCAGATATTCAGGAAAATCGACCATGACTTTCATGCTCTTGGAGATTTTTCTGCAGGCTTTGGTGCAAATAAACAGTCCTGCCTATCGTTTCCGTACCGCTTTTAAAGACACGCCGCGTATTTTGCGAGCGGTGGTGCTCACGACTCCTCCTTCCATGCCTGATCTTGAACGAGAGATCTTCCGCGGGTGTGCGTATGAGGCTTTGGGCATATTGTGGAAATGCCTGCATTATGATCGCAGTGCGGCGGATGAGTTCAGTTTTGTAAGCACCAAGATGGATCCTAAAGTGCCTGAAGTGGTGCTTGACTGGGATGAGGCCGAGGCTGCGCAGATAGTCTACCTTTATAACGAAACGCAGGAGATCTTCGGGGGAAATTGTTGCCGGTATCTTAAATTTCTGCGTCGTCGCGATGCCGACGGACGTTTTGACGAGCGTGATCGCAATAGTGAAGGACAGAGTTGTCACGTTGCCCGCGTGGCATCCTTGGATATTGGCGGCGGTACTACCGACATGGTGGTAACCGATTACTCGTTCCCGAAAAATACTCAAGAAGAAGCTGCCACAGTCAAATCCCGCGAAGTACTGCGTGAGGGGTATAAGGTAGCAGGAGACGATCTTTTACGGGAGATCATTGAAAAAACCGTACTGTCAGCTTTGCAAAGACATGTTGATCTAAGCATGCGTGAGCAGGGACGAAACTTCGGAGTCAAAGCGCTGTCGGCAGTTTTCGGAGAAAAAGGGGTGCAGGATGACGGCGAGCAGTTCAGTACCTCGCGTCAGCAGGCAGCCCAACAGATCTTTATGAAGGTAGGCTACAGGATCCTTGCCCATCTTGAGCGTTTAAAACAGGCGCCCTCAGGCGTAAACGATGCAGTCTTGTCAGGATGCATAGAGGATTTCATTAAAGGTGAAGAGCAATGCTCGTGCAATGAATGTGCTCTCATTCATCCTGCGGCTTACCCTCTTCCTGAAAAGACTATTAGCGCCTTTGTAAATGATTGCTTTGCACCTTACCTTAAAGACTTTAATATTTTGAAATTTGAGATAAGCGTAGATCTTTTGGCTTTAAGCTCGGAAATAGTTGCAGAAAGAACCTGTCTTGCCTCAACTCTTTCAACTTTGGCGGCGCTGTTTAATTTATATCGTCCGGATCTGCTTTTGCTTACGGGGAGAGTTGCCAATATAGCAGGAATTCGCGAGTTTTTCTTAAGCCGTTGCATGCTCCCCTCAGACAGGCTCATCTCACTTAGCTCTTACAGTTGCGGCTCTTGGTATCCGTTTGCAAGCGACGGCAGTGCCATAGGCGATACCAAGACTACGGTAGCTATGGGAGCAGCCCTGGCATATATGCGCCGCTCTTCGCAGGCAGTGCGTAATTTCCGTTTTGATTTGTCCATGCCCACGGCGGCAAGCCCCGTGCGTTATTTCGGACATATGGACTCATTTTCTCATGTAACCGCACCTTTTTATCGCTTTGCAACCAACAACGAATTTAATTCGGTCAATGGTGAGATCTTGTCCTTTGATGAAGACGGCGACAGTATGCAGAGCATAGAGCGTGGCAATTCAAGAGATCCTGATGAAGCTTTAAGTCGTGAGGATGTACACGTACTTCCTGACAATTTAGGCTACCGGCAGTTCTCTTCGCCAAATCATCCGGCCTCGATGCTCTACAGCATTGAACGTGAGGAAGATCTTGAAGAGCTGGAGGCATTAAAACGTGCGTCTCAATATACTTTCTTCGATGCCGATTCCGTGGAAGCTTTGATAAACGATCAAAGTTATCTTGGAGAAAATGAAAGACAACAGTGTCTTAAGGCGCAGCAAGACTTTCAGCAAGCTTTGGTTGCAATTAATCATAGTGATGATTTTCTTAAATACTGCGAAAAATGTCGTAACGATGCCCATGAAGCGGCACTTTTGCAGGCAAAAAGCGAGCTTGTATCTTCAGAGCCAAAAGGCCTGTTGGCAGCCTTGCATCGTCGCCGCTACGAAGAGAGCGTTGCCAAAAGAACCGCAGAGCTTGAAGAGCAAAAACAAGCAGAAGTGTCGCGTCTTATCGAAGAAAAACATCAGGAAATGGTCGATGCCTGTACAGATGCATTTAAATCAAGCATTCGCAACATCCTTGCAGACAATTATCAAAGAGTAAGAAAAGATTGCGAGCAAAAATATCTTGAAGTTAAGCGTTTGGTAGACAGTAGCGAAAGTTTTACCTTAAATTTAAGTTTGGATACTCAGGGCAATAAGCATCCGCCTTATCCTAGGCTTGCAAAGCTTTGGAAAGAGCTTGCCAAGGACAAGCAGGTTAAATTGCCCAAAGTGTTCAGACTAAAACTTGATCATGCTTTCGGCGGCGGTAAAGATTACAAAGCCTACGTGAGGTTGAAACTTAAGACCGTAAATTCAGGCGATGAAAATTACTGGACCGATACGGGTCGCATTTATTCAGGCATGGCTTTTTTAGGCAGTATAAAGAGGTGAGCGCAGTGAACGTCGATAATGCACAGGAACAATTCAGAAACTTGCCTGCTCTTGCCAAGGATGCCGCATCATGGCTTGAAGAGAATGCCAAGGTACTGGGTATAGAAAAAGAAGAGCCTGAACTTAGCGCAAGCTGTCTGCGCCTTGTCAATCGCTCAGCATCGGCGCTTGCCGTTTTAGGCAGGCGTACCACCATAGGAGTATTCGGGGCATCTCAAGCCGGTAAAAGTTATCTTGTAAATACGCTTTCATCAGGCGGAATGGAGCTTTGTTGCAATTGGGGCGGTGAACATATCGAATTTATGACTCACATCAATCCGTCAGGCGGAGACAAAGAAGCTACTGGCGCCGTAACGCGTTTTACTCACGATGTAATCAATACCCCGAAAGATTTTCCCGTGTGTCTTAGGATCTTAAAGACCTGCGAAGTGGCGATGATCCTGTGCAATTCCTTTTTTAACGATTTCGTGATCGCCAATGAAACCTTGCAGCAACTTGACGAACGTTTCAAAGATGAAAATTTGCAGGCTTTTTTTGATGAAATAGCAAAAGATCACAGCCTTTATGCCGAGGATACGGAATACGGTCTTAATGTAAGTCCTGAGGATGTGATCCTGATGGCTGACTACGTACGTGAGCATGCCAAAGGAGTGTTGGGAACCTTGGACGCATCCTCTCCTTTATGGATGGGAATGCGCAAACTGGCCCCGTGTTTAAATCCTTTGGGGCTCTCCAAGCTGTTTTCCCTGCTGTGGGGAGGCATGGAGGTGCTCAGCGCTCTGTTCTCAAAGCTTGCCGCCGAGCTTTATAAACTTCACGGAGCATCTACCGTATATACGGGTATTGATGCCTTCGTACAGAAAAATGCCGACGGCAAACTCATGCAGTATCAAAACGGTACTTTGCTGTCCATCATCACGCTGACTCTGCTTTTTTCCGACACCAGACGCATCAACACCGCTTTTTACGAAAAAGGAACGCTGATCACTCAGGAAATAGGTTTTGCCGCTTTGGCTGCGGCGCTTTTGGAATTGCAGTTTCCGCTTGATCAAAACAGCCGTCTTGGTAATTTTGATGTTTTGGACTTCCCGGGAGCCAGAGCCCGCCGCTCCGACAGTTGTGAAGATTTTTTGAAAAAAGGTTTTAATGAGGAGACGCGCGATGCCGCCTCCGAGTTTTTACGCCGCGGTAAGGTAGCTTATCTTTTTGATCGCTATTCAAAAGATCGCGAAGTTGACGTGTTGCTCTTTTGCATCAATTCGGCAAGTCAGCAGGAAGTTTCGTCATTAGTTACCATTTTAAACGACTGGATCGCCATGAATGTAGGGGCAACTCCCGACGAACGTCAACAAAGCGGTGACATTCCGCTCATAGGCGTCTTGACCCGTTTTGATCAGGCTTTGGAAAAAGACTTTGAGATCATGGACAAAGGTCAGCACAGCATGGGGCAGAATGTGATGGCGGCGGCTTTGGAGCATTTTCGCAACTGCAGCTGGCTTAATGAGTGGAGCAGCGGGCAGCAGCACCGACGTTTCTTCTTGGTGCGTCGCCCGGGACTTTGTTCTCTATATGAAAAACAAGGCGAGCACGAACTTGCATTTAAAGCAGAATTTAAGCAAAAGCTCTCTGAATTTAAACAGGCTTTTGCCCAAGATCCTAACACCAGTCATCTGCATACCGACGCCGATACGGCTTTGGATGAGGTATTAAAACCTGACGACGGCGGAGCCGGCGCCATTCTCGATCTCATCGAAACGGAATTCTCAGCTTATAAAAAGAGTCGTGAACGTATTTGTGACGAAATTTTACAACTTACATCGCGGGAGCTTGTAAAGCTTAATGTCTATCAAAGCGGTAGCGGTTCAAAAGCAGTAGCGCGTGCCAAAGAGCGCGGACTAAAACTTTGTCGTGATTTTTTGCAATGCGACGATATGTGCAAACTCTTTGCAAAGATACGCGCTCATCTTGAGCCTGATGAAAATGAGTTTGAAAGTATTTATTTAAACTCCTTTAGTTACGGACGCAACGC
>CALBLB010000032.1 GCA_937896115.1 uncultured Succinatimonas sp. | reverse complement strand
AATAGTTTCTAAAACCGTCTTTAGGTTTTGATAGGAAATTTAAGACAGACCAAGGGGTTAATACATGGGAAGAGGCCTTAAGGTCAAAACAGAATCCGTCGTAGTGTTGCTTTATCTTGGTAATACACTGCTCAACGCTTAAATTCAGAACATTTGCGGCGTTTTCTATATAAGGCATGAAGTAATGTCTTAACTCATCCTCAGTATACCCATTTAAGGTTGAGAACATGGGATAAGCGCTGATATCCTGAATAAAATTTCCCGAGGAGAAGAGATCCAAGGTATTGTGCTTGCAGATGCCGGTGATGAAGATAAAACGTAACTTAGAGCTTTGCCTTTTTAGCATAGAATAAAAACTGGCCAGTTCTTGGGTTACCTGATTGCAAAGCTCTTTATCATCAAGATGGTAGTTAACCGGTGAATCATATTCATCGATGAGTAAAACCGGATTTTTAGTCGCATGCTCAGTGATCAGACTTTCAAACTGATCAACTAAAGTGTTGATCCCTTTCCCGTCAGGCTCTGGTAAGGTTAATCCGGCATCACCTACACTGCGGTATACCATACTTCTGAATTGATTTAAAAATTCATCAAATTCATTAAATTTTGCACAGGCGGTAAAATCAAGCCTGATGGACAAGATAGGTTTTATCGTCAGTCCAGAGTTTTTCGATGGCCAAACCTTTGAAATCTTTTAAGCCGTATTTAAACAGCGATTCAAAGGTACTTAAAAGCAGAGTTTTGCCAAAGCGTCTAGGACGGGAGAGAAAATAGTAATTGCTGTCCCTTGCCAAAGCCCAGATCATTTCAGTCTTATCTACATAAATCTTATTAAGGGATCTTAATTCGCTAAAGCTGCTTTTAGCCGTAGGCAGAAAAATGGGATCGGCTTTGCCGTTAATGTTTATATTCATACGTTGATGTCCCTTATTCAGAAGATCAAGGCATAAAAAAATCGATGCATGGTGACGTAATGCGCTCTGTGTTGTTTTGATTTAATATGTCAAAACTCACAGTCTTAATTTTTTGGCCCCAACACTTCAAGCACTGTTTCATTACCTGCTTTAAGTTCAAAAAGTCTTTTACCTGGTAAATTTCTCAGACGTTTATAATCAGCTTCGTCTCTTCCGAAGAAATTGTTAATCCTAAAATCAGCATTTTCACAAGATGTTTTTTCAAGTCGTGATAATTCATCATTTGGTAATCCTTCGCGATTGGCCCTGAAAATCATACTCTCATGACAGTAACGCACTTTCCCCTGAGACTGAAGTTTTAAAATCTTTTCATAGGCCAAATGAGTTGCATTACCCCAATAATCGACATCGTAATGATCGTGCCAAGGACTTTTGGCAAGAAAATTAAAATATACGTTTTGATAAGGATGCAAGCCGATCACGATCGATGCACTGATCAGAATACAAAGTGAAAATACAACTGTTGTGATTTTTTTTAACAAAGTCCCGTTGTTAATCAAGCAGAACAGCGCAAATGCAGCAAATATAAGCATCTGCGGGTAAAGAAAATACAGCTGGCGCCATCCGTTATACAAAGAAGAATGCAGCAAAATAACGCTTAAGACACAGCCAGTTATGATCACTGCAGAAAAAAGCAAAACATAAAAACGTACAAGATCAAGCGCTTTTAAACCTGCAGCTTTTACACCTACAAAACTTCTCAAAGCGAAAGCAAGAAGTCCCAGCAAAAAAAGGATCAAAATAAAAGGAGGAACGGTTATTCCTATCCAAATGGGTACATAATCATGCGGAACATCATGTACGCTCATAAACATTCCGTTAAACAGCATGATCCCGTCATGCCTGAATGATGACATACTGCTGAAGACATCGATAAAACGATTTAAAGGATCTCCCCAAAGGTAAGGAAAAAAAGCCACGATTAAAGGAAAACAAAAAACAATATATAAGGCCGCATTTTTTAAATTTCTGCCGTATTGACGACTTATCAAAGCTCTGACTGCAAAAATCCCCAAAGTAGTTGCAAGGTAAGCAACACCGATGATCCTGGTATCGATGATTAATGCCGTAGATAAGGCATGCAGGAGCAAATTAGTAATGCTGTCTTTTTTTAAGATTAAAGTCAAAGTCCAAAGCTGCATGCATGCAAAGGCCACCACAATCAGATCTTTGCCGTTGTAAAAACTTTCTGCAAAGAATCGTGGAGTAACCAAAAACATTAATACAACTGCAATTCCCAACACCTTTGATGAAAATAAATTCCTTACGGCTAAATAAAAACATATAAGTCCAAAATATACATATATGAAATTTAGCAAATGTCTTGCTTTGAATGCTTCTTGGTAGTTATCGTTGAAAAAAATCAGTTCAACAAGGTATGCCGGAAGATGAAAAACTACACCGTAATCGTGATCGACAAAATCTACCAAAGAAGGAATAGCGTCATATCCTGGGATCAGCCTCCTGATCTCATCAGGTGAAAGAATGAAACTTAAAATATATTTAAGATTGGCCATAGCCGTATTGCGATCAAGCGGCTCATCACAAGTAAGACCAAAATCGCGATAAATATTTAATGCCAAAAGCAAAAGCAATATAAAAAAAGCCCAAACGAGAATTTTATTAACTTGAAAATACTGCAGATATTTACTTTTATGTCGCATATCGATGACTGCTTAAAGCTGATTGGTTAAACCATATATTTAATCAAAGTTATTTTTAATATTTTTTCATATACTATATATAATAGTAATGAAAGGATTGATCTAGCAAATAATAAACATATACGTGTTCCGCATCATATGTAGTTCTTACATACTTTATCGATATATGCAAAATTTTAACACAGGGCACATTTTTCAATAAAAATTTGTTGTAAATTATGGAAATATAAAATATTTTTTCTAATACGGAACAAATTTATGAGAAATATGTTTAAATTTTTAGGGATCCTTATTGCAACAATTGCCCTGACTTCCTGTGTAGGTAGCAAAGACATCAGCGTGCCTCAAGGGACGGTTCCTAACAATCTTACCGCAGAACAAATTGAAAGAGCTGTAAATGATGCCGGATTTAACTACGATTGGCAGGTAAAAAAGACCAATGATCATGAATACATTGCCTTTCATTCGCAAAAGGGGCTCAGTGCTACGGTAAAGATCACCTTTACCGGCAATTCCTATCGCATAGTTCATGTTTCGTCTGTAGGACTTAGCTACGACTATGACAAAAAAACCGTTCACAGCCGCTATAACACCTGGGTACGAAATCTTAACAAATCTTTAGAGGAGCATTTGCGTGCAGAATCGAGACGAGCTATTTAAGAAAATAGTATGCGTCTTAAATTTAGCCTGAAAGCTTGTAGCATCAGAGTACCGGGGATAAGCTGTCCCAAAGAGCTTATCAATTACTCTTTGGGATCTTTTGCAGAGCTTTTTCTTTCCTCAGATCCGGCAAGCATTAAATGTAGCTATTTGCCTAAAATGCAAGCGCGCAGATTAAAATTAGGCAGCCGCGCTGCAGCTGATGTGGCTTCAGAACTGTTGAAACATAATCCAAAATTTTGTGTTTTTTCAAGTCGTCACGGCGAGCTTGAACGTTGCTACAACATTTTGTACGCATTAAGTAAGCATGAAGACACCTCGCCTACCGATTTTGCAATGTCAGTACATAATGCGGCAGCAGGTTCTTTTACCATAGTAAATAAAGCAAAAATTCCGTGTTCATCGGTATCATCCGAACAAGATACCTTCTTTCAAGGGCTGACAGAGGCCGTCAGTGCGTTTGTCGATCACGAAAAAGTCTTGTTCGTCGATTTTGAAGGTAAGATCCCGCAAATTTTTAAATCAAAATTTGACTGCCGTTTTGATGTCCCTTATGCAGCAGGATTCGTTTTAGGTCCTGGTTCTCAATTTACCCTTGAAGAAGTTGATCCTCTAGATGATGAGGACGTGCTGTTACCTTTGTCGCTACAATTTGCCTACGGGCTTTTGAATAATAAAAAACATTTTACTTTTCACGCACACAAGCGAAACTTCTTATTAAGTAGAACATCATGATCACCCGTTCGCGTCTTTTTGTAATAAATGTGCTGTATTTTTCATTGTTTGCAACGTGTGCCGTAATTATGCGTTTGTGCTGTTTTCCCTGCATGCGTTGTATTTGGCACGGTAATGAACTGACCTTGCGTATTCGCCGTCTCATTTCGGCATCATTTCGCTTATTTTGGTTTGTAGCTGCAAAATTGCGTTTCCTTGA
>CALBLB010000031.1 GCA_937896115.1 uncultured Succinatimonas sp. | reverse complement strand
CGGCAGCCGCTGCCCGCAATATTATCGGCAAGCAGTACGGAAACGAGTATTTGCCTGCAAAAGCTAATTTTTATCAGTCGCGACAAAGTGCTCAGGAGGCCCACGAGGCCATCAGACCGTCACATCCTGAGACCAGCCCCTCAGGTCTTGATCGCGACGAGGAAAGACTTTATCAATTGATTTATGCTCGTTATCTGGCTTGTCAAATGGCTGACTGCCGCTTTGAAAGCTCCACGGTAACGGTGGATGCGGGAATTTACGGTTTGAAAGCTAACGGTCGCCATTTGCTGTTTGACGGTTTCCGCAGGGTATGGAACGCCGGTAAGCAGGACGACGTTTTGTTGCCGGAGCTTTCCGAGGGAGAACAGCTCTCTTTGGCAAAACTCAATCCCCTACAGCATTTTACTCAGCCGCCTGCACGTTTTTCCGAAGCTACATTGGTAAAACAGCTGGAAAAGGACGGAATTGGCAGACCTTCTACTTATGCATCTATCATTTCAACCATTCAGGACAGAGGATATGTGCGTATTGATCACGGCAGATTCTACGCTGAAACCATGGGTGAGATTGTTACCGACAGATTGCGTTACAGTTTTCAGGATTTAATGGATCCGCTGTTTACGGCCAAACTTGAAGGACAGCTTGATGAAATAGCCTGCGGTAAAATCGATTGGGAAAAGAGTCTTGATGATTTTTACGCGCATTTTAGCAAGTCCTTGGCTGAAGCATCAAAGCCTGCAGCAGACGGCGGTATGCCTGAAAACCATCCTGTAGAAACTCAAATCATGTGTCCTCAGTGCGGGAAGTACCATATGGCCGTACAATCCGGGAAAAACGGAATGTTTCTCTCCTGCATGGGGTACTACGATAAAACCGTGCCCTTGGCAGATAGATGCCGTAAAACTTTGAACTTAAAACCTGTAGAGCATAAAGGTCCTTTAAGTGAAGAGCAGGAAGCTGAGATCTTAAGAAATGCACCGCGTTGTCCTAAATGCGGCAGCGTAATGAATGAATTCTTAATAGATGACAAGCGCAAACTTCTGATCTGCGGATCTCCTAAATGCGACGGAAACTTGTTAGTCGAAGGCGATTTTGCAGGTGAGGTTGAGAAGGGACCGGAGGTCACTTGTGAGCGTTGCGGCGCGCCGATGGAGCTCAAAGAAGGGCGCTTTGGCAAATATATGGCTTGTACCAATAAGGAGTGCGGCAATACCAGAAAGATCCTGAAAAACGGTCAGGTTGCCCCTCCTCGTGAAGAGCCTGTAGATCTGCCTGAATTACCTTGTAAGGCGCAAGGAGCGCATTTTGTGTTGCGAGACGGTGCCTCGGGAATATTTTTGGCAGCTCATAATTTTCCTAAAGTACGAGAGACCCGTGCGCCGCTGGTGTCGGAATTAAAGCAATTCCGTGAGCGTATTTCTCCTAAATTTTATTATTTGGCCGATGCCCCTCAAAATGATCCTGAAGGCAATCTGCTTGAGGTACGTTTTTCGAGAAAGACTCGCAGGCAGTATCTGATCTCTTGTAAAGAAGGCAAACCTACCGGATTTACCATGTTTTACAATGAGGATAAAAAGCTTTGGGAAGCGCCTGAAAAGTCCGGGAAAACAGTAAGCTCCCGCAAAAAGAAAGCTTAGTTCAGCCTCTTAGAAACTCCTTTTGCGTTTAATTATTTACGCAAAGGAGTTTTTCTTCTTTATATAAACTTATCACCCATTTTTTTTGATCGCCTGTTATTTTGTGCTTATATCGGTGCAAGATCCTGATCTAAAATATACGAAAACGTTTGAGTGATTTTGAGTAAAAGATCCGGAGGAGAGGAAACATGATCAGCATCGCAGATCTTGCCAAAGCAGTCGGGGTCAGTTCATCCACGGTTTCCAGAGCCTTGAACGGCAAGAAAGGCGTATCGGATGAAGTACGCGATCAGATCATAAAACTCAGTCAAAAGATGGGCTATGAGCCAAATGATGTGGCCAGAGCGTTGATAACCAAGCGTTCCGGTCTCATCGGGCTAATCATTCCCGACATGCTTTCTCTCTATTACAACAGCATAGCCAAAGGAGTCAGTGACTATCTGATGGAGCACGGAAAGAATGTCTTAATTTGTTCTTCACAACGCGATCCTAAGAAAGAAGAGCAGTGTATAGCTTTGTTAAAAAGACATCAGGTGGAAGGTATAGTGCTGATCTCGGTTACCGCGGATGATCGTACCGTAAATTCCATGCAAAATTCAGGGATAAAAGTTATAAGTGCCGATAATGTTGTCAGTTCGTTGTGTACCAGCGTGATCAATGATAACTATCGCGGAGCAAGAGAACTGTTTGCTCATATGGCTGCCTCGGGATGTAGAAAAATAGGTTGGATAGGAGGTGTGGGAAGGGCTTTTACTACCAGAGAACGCATGAGAGCTCTTAATGATACGGTTGACGAAGGGCTGTTAAGCCTGCGTTCTCAGGATGTAATTTACGTGGAATCCACTCCGCAAAACGGTTACCTATGCGCCGAAAAACTTATAGCCAACAAAGTCGATGCCATTTTCGGCGTCAATGATCAGGTAGCCATTGGGATAATGAAATATTGCTTTGATCACGGCATCAGAGTTCCGGATGATCTCAAAATAGCCGGTTTTGACGATTTGGAGATCGGCGCGATGTTAAGTGTGCCGCTTACAACGGTGCATCAGCGCAAAATCCGCTTGGGCCGCAAAGCTGCGGAGCTTATGCTTGCACAAATAGATGATCCCGATGATCCTGTCAAAGTGGTACTCGATCCGTGGTTGGTTAAGCGCCGTTCATGCGGAGAGCTTTGAATCTAGCCTGATTTTTAATAGGTTTTATCGTCAGTGGATGCAAACGCGGTCGTTGTTTTAACTCTTTGTTTTACTAAAAATATATATTTTTAGTAATTTGTGATGTATCTCACATAAAGCAAACGATTGCTTTATTATATTTAATCCAGAAGTTAAGCAAACCTTTGAGCAACTAAGTAAGGTGCAAACAATATGGATTCAAAGGAACTGGCAGTAAAAGCTGCCAAAATAAGGTACGAAGCTCTCGAGGCAATTACCTGTGCCGGTACGGGGCATCCAGGCGGCTCCCTTTCAATGGCAGATATCATTACAGTCCTTTATTTTAAAGTGATGAATATCGATCCAAAACATCCTGATGATCCTGATCGGGATCGCATGGTTTTATCCAAGGGACATGCTTGTCCTGCCCTGTACGCTACTTTGGCAGAACGCGGTTTTTTTGATAAAAATGAACTCAAGCGTTTGCGCCATCTGGACAGCTTTTTGCAGGGACATCCTGACATGAAGCATACTCCTGGCATTGATATGTCAACAGGATCGCTTGGGCAGGGTATATCCGCTGCCTGCGGTATAGCCTTGGCTGCAAGATTGCAAAAACGCAGCTACCGTGTGTATACCGTGCTGGGAGACGGGGAAATAGATGAAGGGCAGGTTTGGGAAGCTTTAATGTTTGCCAAACATTATAACCTTTCCAATCTCACGATAGTTTTGGATCACAACGGGTTGCAGATTGACGGTACCAATGATGAGGTAATGAGTGTTAAAAACCCAGTTGCCCGTTTTGCAAGCTTCGGTTTCAACGTTATTGAAATCGACGGCAATGATATAGATTCAGTCATTGCTGCTTTAAGTCTGGCGCAAAAACGTGCGGATAAGCCGACCGTAATCGTGGCTAATACGGTTAAAGGCAAGGGAGTGAGCTTTATGGAAAACCAAGTAGGTTGGCACGGTAAAGCACCTTCATTAGATGAGTTGGCCAAAGCTAAAGAAGAATTGGAGGTATGAATATGGAAGCCAATCGTCAGGCCTACGGTAACGCTTTGGTAGAACTTTTTGAACGCAGAAAAGATCTGGTGGTATTAGATGCCGATCTTGCCAAAGCAACATATACCGAGATCTTTAAAAAAGCCCATCCTGATCACTTTATAGATTGCGGCATTGCAGAAGCCAATATGATGGGGGTTGCAGCCGGGCTTGCCGCTTCAGGCATGGTGCCTTTTGTAAGCACTTTTGCAGTTTTTGCATCGTTAAGAGCAGGAGAGCAGTTTCGCAACAGTGTCTGCTATCCCCACTTAAATGTCAAAGTAGCGGCAACTCATGCAGGAGTTGAATGCGGCCCAGACGGTGCCACCCATCAGGCTATAGAAGATCTCGCTTTGATGCGAGCAATGCCAGGTAATACCGTATTGGTTCCTGCCGATCCCAG
>CALBLB010000030.1 GCA_937896115.1 uncultured Succinatimonas sp. | reverse complement strand
CTTACAAACCTTGGTGCATCAAGGTTTGTCGCTTAGTTAGCTCCTAAAGTCAGGAATTTCCCTAATTTCCCTAATTTCCCTAATTTCCCTAATTTCCCATATTCGCTTTTATAGTATCTATTCTGATTCATTCTCAAAATATCTTGCATCTTTTTAATAGTTAGCATAAACTACCGCGCGTTAGGTAGAGCTAATTGTATATAGCTAACTGTTGCAGTGTTAAATAGCTATATTTTGTAATTACAAATTTTTTAACTTTTTTGTTTTTTAGCTCTACTTGAGCTCGTGTATAAATTTGTAATTTGTACTCAATGCTTTGAATCAATTGCTATTTTGATGGGGCGGAGTATTTGCGCTGCCAATATTCTTTAACCGCAAGAGAAAAGGAGGAAGGCCCTGTTCTTAACTTGGATGCGGCCGTTCTTTATGAAAACTGTAGATAACCTCAAGATCGGTGAAAGCGCTGAAGTATCTGCCGTTCACGGTGAAGGTACTTCTTTGCGTCGCCGTCTGCTCGATATGGGCATTACCCCTAATACCAAGATCACTATGATAAGAAGTGCTCCGCTTGGTGATCCTATTGAACTTAATGTTCGCGGATATTCTTTGACTGTGCGTCGTTCGGATGCTGCTCTCATAGAGGTGAAATAATGACTGAG
Source organism: uncultured Succinatimonas sp. (assembly GCA_937896115.1). Taxonomy (GTDB): domain Bacteria; phylum Pseudomonadota; class Gammaproteobacteria; order Enterobacterales; family Succinivibrionaceae; genus Succinivibrio. The sequence goes on along the minus strand of CALBLB010000030.1, from coordinate 3,573 downwards.
AAGACCATTGCCCTTATTGGCAATCAGAACTGCGGCAAAACTACACTTTTTAACGCTTTGACCGGTGCTAATCAGTATGTCGGTAACTGGCCTGGCGTTACGGTTGATCAGGTGATAGGAAAGATCTCCAAACGCGATTGGGATGTTGTCGATCTGCCTGGTTTGTATTCTCTTTCTCCGTATTCAGCTGAGGAGATTGTTTCACGCAATTTCCTGCTTTCAGATGATTACGATGTGATTGTGAATGTTGTTGATGCAACGCACCTTGAGCGTTCTTTGTCTTTGACGCTTGAGATCCTTCCTATGGGGCGTCCCGTAGTTGTGGCCCTGAATATGACCGATCTGTTAAAAGATGAAGGCATATCCATTGACGCCAAGGCTTTATCAGCTGAATTGGGGGTTCCGGTGATCCCGGTATCTGCTTCTTCTGGTAAAGGCCTTGAAGATTTGCAAAATGCCATTGCATCCGCAAAAGACGTAGTTTCAGCTTCAAAGATTTATCCTGAAAACATCTGTGAGCTTTTAAATTCAGTTGGCAGCATGTTGGGAAGCGGTAAGAATCAGGCCGAACGTACTTTCATTGCTACCTCACTCTTACAACAGGATAAGGTATATCTGCAGGAATATCGCGGTTCAGAAAAGCTTTTGGCAGAAGTTGCCAAAGGAAGGGCCATGATTGAGCGTGAGTACAATACCGATGCTGAGGCCTATTTCCCTCAGGCTCGTTACGCTTTTATCGATAAGGCAATTTCCAAGGTTTCATCCCGCGATGAAAAGAAGGCTTCTTCACTGTCTCATCGTATCGATAATATCGTTACCAACAAGTGGCTGGCTTTGCCTATCTTTGCTTTGGTTATTTATGCCATTTATTATCTGGCAGTAACTACCGTAGGAACTGCGGCTACCGATTATGCTAACGACGTAATTTTCGGGGAATATGCAACCGACGGTGCAACGGCTTTGCTTGAAGCAGCTGAAGCTCCTGATTGGCTTTCTTCATTAGTGATCGACGGTATTATCGGCGGTGTCGGCGCCGTACTTGGTTTCGTACCGCAGATGATCGTGCTGTTCTTCCTGCTCTCTATTGTCGAGCAATGCGGATACATGACTCGCGTGGCCTTCGTGCTTGATCGTATTTTCAGACACTTCGGTCTTTCCGGCCGCAGCTTTATTCCTATTCTGATTGCAACCGGTTGCGGTGTACCTGCTTTGATGTCCACCAAGTCCATTGACAATATCAATGAGCAGCGTATCACTCTCATCACTACTACTTTCCTGCCTTGCTCGGCCAAGCTCCCGATCATGACCATGATCTTCATGAGCTTCTTCCCGGATAATGCCTGGATTGCTCCTGCCGTGTATTTTATGGGAATATTCTCAATTGCCATCACCGGCATCATCCTTAAAAAGAGCTCTGCTTTCCATGAGGATGTATCTCCTTTTGTGATGGAATTGCCTGATTACCATATGCCTAAAGCACTTAACGTCTTCCGTACCACTTATGAGCGTTGCAAGGCTTTCGTGATCAAAGCAGGAACCATCATTTTCGCAACAGTTGTTGTTTTATGGTTCTTGGCAAACTTCAACTTTACCGCCGACGGCTTCTCCATGGTCGATGTGAATGAATCCATGCTGGCTGCTTTCGGCTCTGCTATTGCTTTCATTTTCGTACCTTTAGGATTCGGTACCTGGCAGGCTTCGGTTGCCGTGATCACCGGCCTTTTGGCTAAAGAAAATGTCGTAGGTACTATGGCAGTGTTGTTAGGTCTTGGTGATGAGGTTGCAGAGGACGACGTCGGTCTTTTGAGTGCTATGCAGGATGTCTTCCCCGTCACCGTAGCAGCTTTGGCTTTCTTGGCATTCAACCTTTGGTCGGTTCCCTGCGTTGCCGCATTGGGAGCCATGAAGCGTCAGTTCGGATCTGGTAAGTGGTTCGGTTTCTCCGTAACTTATATGTTGGCCTATGCTTATTGCCTGGCTCTTATCATCTACCAGTTGGGCGGACTTATCACCGGTACCGTTCCCTTCGGTGTATTTACCGTTGTGGCCATAATCGTTTTGTGTGCCGTGCTTTATCTGCTTTTCAGACACGAAAGAACTCGTGCTTCCACTTTGCAGATTGCATCTCGTAATATTTAACGATTGAATGAGTTAAAAATCCCGCTACGGCGGGATTTTTTTTTCGGGTGTGCACTGCTTGCTTATTAACTATAGGGTGAAAGTCCCGAGCCGATCCGGCAGGAGGAAACTGTTAGCGTATTTGCAAGGAGTGCACGATAATGTGCAGGCTGAAAGAAGCCAAAAGTAAAAATCAGAACCGACGCATGTTAGGAAGCTGCATGGACGGGGTGATGAGAGTGGTTAGCTATCAGCTTCGCACTCGATCCTTGATGAAAAAAGAGGCCTCGATGCTGAATCGAGGCCCAACTATCTGCTTTGGAGTTTGAGTGATGATCTCTTTTGAGAAAACCTCTGCAAACCATCAGAACACAACGTTAAGATGATGAAAGTATGTTACATAAATTAAGGCTACTCTGCAAGTTTTTTTAAAATTATTTTACTTTTTGAAATACTCTCTATTCTCTTTATAGAGATGAGCTTGATAGTTGAAGCAGTAAAACTTACAATTTGCTTATAGTTGTCAGACAAGTAAGAAAAATGAAAAAGATTAACCGTCCCTTAGTCACTAATGAAGTTACCGATCACATCAAAAATTGTATAGAAAGCGGTGCCTGGAAGTTAAATGAAAAGATCCCTTCGGAAAATGTGCTTTCAAAGGAATTGGGAGTTTCCCGTGCTACTTTGCGTATGGCTATCGCACGTTTCGTTACTTTAAAAATTTTACGCCCAGAGCAGGGACGAGGGTGCTATCTGATTTCCAATGCGGTTGATCGTTTGGGAAAAGGTATGGTCGAGACTCATTCTTATGAAAATGTCAGAGCCGTACTTGAATATCGTCTTTTAGTAGAGCCTCAGGGACTTATTTGGGCATTGCAACGCAATACTGCTGAAATTTTGCAAATGACGGCAAAGCTTGAGCAATGTCTTATTCGTATGAAAGGAAGCATAGGGCAATCAGAGCAGTTTATAAGAGCCGATATGGATTTTCATTTGGCGATAGCGTCTTTCAGCGGTAACGAAGTTTTAAGCGATTCTTTGACGGCAGTGTTTGACAATACCGCCGGAAGCCACAAACAGATGAATGATCTTTTCGGTTTTGACAACGGTTTGAAATATCACGAACGCATTTTAACCGCCATACGTGAACATGATGATCGCAAAGCAGTTCGTCAACTTGAGCGTCATATCAGCGTTGCCATAGACGAGTTGAATAAACAGGGAGCCTGAGAAAAATTTTGATCGGGATCAAGTAATCTTCTAAAAGATTGTCAGACAACTTACAAGTTATCAAAACTGGATTATAATCAGTTCAAGTCAAACGAGCTAAAAAAGCCTTATATATGCCTTTTAACTTGTTTTAAGAATATAAATAAATGTCAGACAACTGACAAATATCGGAGAAAAAATGAGCGTTAAGATCAGAGATATCGAAGTCATCAACACTGCGCCTGA
>CALBLB010000029.1 GCA_937896115.1 uncultured Succinatimonas sp. | reverse complement strand
TGAATTCAACATCTACGCCTATGTCTTTGGCAATAAGACGGGCCAGATCGTCTTCAAAACCTTTGTATTCGCCTGAAAGCGGATCTTCAACTGAAAAACCTACTACGGCGTTTTTGACACCGACTTTAAGTACACCACGATCCTGAATGGTCTTAATTTCAGGAATACTACTGTCGGCAGCGGCATAGGCTGCGGAAACAGAGCTGATAGCTAATACGGCGGCGCTTAAGGCTGCGATTTTTAAAAAGTTCTTCATAGTAGCCCCCTTGTTGAGCGTATATGTGTGTAAATAGTAAAAAATCAGTGTTTGAGGATTTTGCCTAAGAATTGTTTGACGCGATCAGAATCCGGGTGTTCAAACATTTTTTCCGGTGTGCCTTCTTCAACCACGCGACCGTCTTCCATAAAAACCACACGATCGGCAACCTGTTTGGCAAACCCCATTTCATGAGTTACCACTACCATGGTTATGTTTGATTCTTTTGCTAATTTCACCATGACATCAAGTACTTCCTGAATAGTTTCAGGATCCAGTGCCGATGTAGGTTCGTCAAAAAGCATGATGCGGCTTTTTTGGCATAACGCGCGGGCAATGGCAATACGCTGTTGTTGTCCACCGGAAAGAGCCTGAGGATAAGAATTGCGCTTATCCTCAAGTCCTACGACTTTAAGATAATGCATGGCCAGTTCCTCTGCTTCTTTCTCCTTGATGTGATGAATTTTTACAGGAGCCAGAGTCAAATTATGCAAAACGTCAAGATGCGGATACAGGTTAAAGGATTGGAATACCATCGACATGTTTTCGCGGATCATCTTAAGGCGGTTTTTGACTGTAAGTTCTGTTCCGTCAATGAACACTTTGCCGGAAGTGGGAACTTCAAGGAAGTTCATACAACGTACGGTGGTTGATTTACCTGATCCCGAAGGCCCTATGATGACCAGCTTTTCTCCTTCGGCCACTTCAAGACTTACATCTTTTAATACGTGCAGATCACCGAAGACTTTGTTGATGTTCGAAAGTTTAATCATTGCTGTCATTTTGGAAACCGTTTGCTCGTTGGATTTGTTTAATTGGAGTATATGAAGAATGCGCCGAAGTGGTGAAGAAATGTTCAAAAAAAGGCTTTTTAAAGCATATTGTTCTTTATTGGTGCTTTATTGCACTAAAATAAAGCATAAAAGCCGCTTATAAAAGCGGCTTAAAGAGGAAAAATCTGAAATGAAGTTGTGAATTAGTTTTCCGGAGAGTCTATACGGGAAATAATGCGTTTTGAGGCTATGGCGTCGGAAATATCTTGTTGTATGGATAACCCTTCCGTTGTGAGCATGTCACCGGTGATCTCTGCATTGATCCCGAAATCGAACAGTTTTTTGTAAAATTTCTTAATCAGCAGACGTCCTCCTGCAGTTCTCAGCACTGTACGCGGCATGATGTGCCTGAACAGTGCGATTGTGCGTTCAATTTCTTCTTCGCCTAAGATGGGGCGGTCCTCAAGAGGTGTTCCCTTAATCGGATTTAAAATGTTGATCGGAGTGGAAACGGCACCAACACTTCTTAAAGTCAGAGCAATATCGCAGCGATCTTCATAGGTTTCACCCATGCCGATAATGCAACCTGAGCATACTTCAAGACCGGCATCGTGAGCTGCATTAAGTGTTTGCAATTTCTGATCGTAGGTGTGAGTGGTACATACCTGAGGAAAGAATCGTCTTGAGGTTTCCAAATTGTTGTGGTAACGGGTGAGACCGCATTTTTTTAAATAACGCATTTCGTCTGCACTTATAAGCCCCAATGAACCGCAACAACGGATCTTCAGCTCGGTGGATATTTTTTTATAAGCTTCTCCCACTTCCCTTACTTCATTTGGCGGCAATCTTAAGCCTGAAGTTACGATGGAGAATCGATGCACACCGTGATCGTTATTGTATTTTGCTTCTTTAAAAAATTCGTCTACGGTTTTCAGGCGGCTGATCCCTACTTTTGTATCAAAACGTCTGCTTTGACTGCAGAATTTGCAGTTTTCCGTGCAGTTACCGCACTTGCCGTTTGAAATACAACACAGTTCAACTTTTTCTTTAAAAAAATGACCGGTAATTTTCTTTGCGCTTATCCGCAGTTGCTCCAGCGGACATTCAATAAGTTCCAGTGCCTCATCGCGGTTGATGAGATATCCTTGGAGAATTTGATCAGTGAGTTTCTCTAACTGCATAATTTTCCTTTGTCAGTAAGGCAGAATAAAACCAGAAAGTGATCTTTGAAATATAGACCGCTGATCATTCAGGCGTATTTTGACTGCTCAATATATTGCTTGATAAGGGAAATTGGAACAACTTCCGCAGAAAAATGCAAAATATGAAAGTAGGTGAAGGCTAAATCTGGTATCTCGTTATGTCATGGAAATTCCAACATCGTAAAATTTTTTTTGACCTATTTTCAACAATACAAAGGTTTCGAAAATAAAAATTCAGTCGCGTATACATACCAAATGAATTTGATTTTATTAAATATTTTAGCTTCAAAAACTGCTTGTGGAATTTTGAATGACGGCAGAAAATTTGCGTTATTCTTAATAGGCGGGATCCGCCCAAGTCATCTTTCAAAGATGATTTAATCTGACATACTTCTTG
>CALBLB010000028.1 GCA_937896115.1 uncultured Succinatimonas sp. | reverse complement strand
TTGTCTTTGGCATCAGTGATGGCGGCCTCATCAGCTTGCTTTTTTAAAGCACTTTCATCCTTTATTCTGTAGGTAAATCCGTTAACTTCAGTGATCCCGGAAGCTACGGCCTGCTCGGTAAGATCGGCAATAAGATCAAATTTTCCGGTGCGGATCTCGATATCGCGTGAAGCGGTATATCCGTCCAGCAGTTGTTTTTGCGTTTTTTTGTCGTAGACATAGCGCGGTTGCAGAGTAATGCTTCCAGAATCCACCGCGACATCTTTCCCTGCTGTGTCCTTAACCGTCTTGATAAAGAGGGCTGCCTGTTTTTCACACTCGCTGCGAGCTGCCTTGGCATCCTTGTTCTGTGTGGTGGAGGTAAAACTCAGAACGGCTTCGTCAGGCTGTGCTTCAACTTTACCGTACCCTTGTACAGTCATTGACGCACGTAATTGTGAGCAATCGGTCATTGCTCCTTGCGCACCAACCAAATCAGCCCAGAAAAAAGCTGCACAGATCACAGCCAAGTTTTTTTTCAGCATACCGCCGCCCTCTGCAAGAGATCACAGAAATTTTTAAAAGAATGATCACAAAACGACAACTTTTCAGTTATCGTTGTAATTATTTACTATTTGATTTGCAATTATTTTTTGTGCAACTGACGAGCGCCTTCGGCTGTGGCGACCACTGCGTCCAAAGAGCCGTTGGCATCTGATGCAGCCTCTACACCGGCCCCCACTGCTCCTTCAAGCACCGGAGCATCAGCAATACGAACGCGGGATCTTAAAGGTTCATCCAGCATGGCAATGGCAGCTTGCGAGCTGATCACTCCAGAACCGAGATCAGCCAACACCACGACGCCGTCTCCTTGATCAGCTTTTTCAATGGCGGCTTTGACGATTTCAGGATCAGTACCCATCTGACCTTGTACAGTACCGCCTGCAGGATAGATCGGCATCTTTTTACCATCCCTGGACGAAATCTGTTGCACCATATCGCAGATCCCTTCGGCTACTTTCAAACTGTGGGACACAACAACAATACCAATCATGGTCACATACTCCTAATCTTTGTATTGCAGAGTTCGTCTTTATAAATCCCTACTTAAATTACATAAGGATCCGGACTCCCTCTTTTATTTTAGCACATCGGCAAAAACCGACATAATCTCAGCTTAAGCGTTTTTTTGGGGGATTTTACTTGAAATAACATGACATTTTTTAGTGCATTGGTCATGTTTTCTGCAAATTCTTGAGCTTTTCAAGCATAAAAACTATAATAGCGGCCAGATACATATAAAAAAAGAAGGTGCCACACGAGGTGGTTAAAAATAAAATGCAGAAAAAACCACACTCGGTATACGCTTTTTACCTGCTGGCGGCATTGGCTTTACTTGAAATGCTGATGTCCTTCTCTTTTTTGGGTTATTTCCATATCCCGCCCATTTCCATCACCATCGCTTATGTTCCCATCCTGATCAGTGCCATTTGTCTTGACATCCCCAAGACTATATTAATAGGCGCGCTTTTCGGAGCAATCAGCGCCTACAAAGCATCCGCCTATTTCGCTTTCGCTGTACCGGGTGACATGGTTTTTTCTCCGATCAGAAGCGGGGAAATGGTAAATTCCCTGATTTTAAGCGTGGGTACCCGCGTAGCCTTTGCCCTGATAAT
>CALBLB010000027.1 GCA_937896115.1 uncultured Succinatimonas sp. | reverse complement strand
AAGTGCAGAAATACGGCATAGCCTTCACAGGCAAAAGTTGCAAAGTAAGCAAAGCTTAACCACTTACCCATGTAAGGCTGTACCGAGATCTCGGAATGCAGAAAAATTCGGCTTTAGCCAAATATACGCTGTTGCAGACACGCAACCGTTAAACGTTGAAATCGCGTTTGCGTGTCTGCAACTTGGTTAACCTTTATTGTCGATACGATTGCGCAGTTTCTGCCCTGCTTTAAAGGTGGTAACGCGACGTTTGGTGATCAGTACTTCTTTGCCGGTCTTGGGATTGCGTCCGGGGCGCGGATTCTTTTCTTTAAGTTCAAAATTACCAAAACCCGTGAGCTTGACGTTTTCACCCTTTTCCAAGGTGTCAGCAATGATCTCAAAAAAACCGTCAACAAATTCCTGAGCGGTGGACTTGCCCATACCAACTTTGATGATCAGACGGTCGGCAATTTCAGCGCGTGTCAAAGCCATAATTAGTTTCTCTTTTGAAATTTAAGCAGATATTCGATATAGATCACTATATTACAGCATTAAGTGTCATTTACGTGATCAAGGGTAAATATTTGAAAAATTCAGACAAATTTTTTCATGTAACAGACCTTAAACATACGACAAAAGTTTCTTTACGGTTTTTGTACCGGCATGCAGGTACTGAAATAAGCGTTTTAACTACGGTTCGTTTCTGATTGCGTGCCAGTTTGCAGCATCTTCAGGCTGTTCCAAGGCTCTTCTTTAAGTATTATGCGCGCCAATTTTTTGGAAAAGCGCATATGTATCTGCTTAAGACAGGAGTTGCCGGATAAGTTAAGCGCATAAAGTGGCGTTGATGATCCCGAAATTACTGTTAGCGCCAATGTAGAGCACAGCAAGGAAAAGTGCACTGGGCTAAAAAACATCAAAACGATCCCTGTGAAGTCAATCTGAGCGATCTCCACCTTCCTCCTTCGTCTTTTTATTCTAAAAAAAATGATTTTTTGCACGCAACAGCCTTGCCGGGCAGAAAAGAA
>CALBLB010000026.1 GCA_937896115.1 uncultured Succinatimonas sp. | reverse complement strand
TGATACCTAAGTGCACGCAAAATTCACACGATACACATGCCACGCGCGGGCGCTGCTGCTAACGACGCTGCTGATGCTTTGACTTGAATACACAGCGGATTTAACGATATTCCGCCCAGATCCCCGAACCCACCCCCGGGATCACTCCAAGACGCGCCCTTGACGGCGGCGTATTATACCCAAAAAAAGGCGTGTTTTAAGGCAATATTCTCAAGTTAAAGCCAAAAATTGCTGTTTTTGCTTTTTTTTGCATGGCGAAAATTTGGTACGGCTTTCGTTCTAAAATGAAAATTGCGAATGACTTCAGCAGAAATCCTCGCAAAATCTTCTAATCCATCTTTTTCAACGAAAAAGGAGATCACATCATGGTCAAACATATAGTCACTTGGCAGTTCAAACCCGGCACCCAAAAAGAAGTCAAAGAGTTTTTAAAAGGTCTTGAAGGACTGATGGGAGTCGTAGAATGCCTGCGCTCCGTTGAAACTCACTACAACGAAAATGACAAAGAGGGGATCACCGGAGCACTTATCTGCCGTTTTGACAATATGGAAGATCTGGCAAGCTATGCACAAGATCCGCGTCATTTGGCCGTGGCCGCATTGTGCAAACCAATCAGAACCGCACGTATCGCCGTTGATTTTACCGAATAAAAAAGATCAAAGCCCCGTATTCGGGGCTTTTTAGTCAGGAGTTTTCCCTATGAACACCGTCAAACTAGGGATCTTGGGAGCCGGAAAAATTGCTTCCGTCATGGCTGCCACCGTCAAAGCTATAAATGCAAGCGGGGATCTGTCGATAAAAATCGGCGCCGTAGGCTCAAGAAGCTATGACAAAGCTTTATCTTTCATTCAGAACAACAAACTTGAAAACTGCCGTCCCTGTGCAAGTTATGAGGAATTGTGCGCAGATCCGGACATTTCTCTTATTTACGTTGCAACTCCTCACAACTTTCATCGCGAACATGCCTTATTGGCCATCAAACACGGCAAACATGTACTGGTTGAAAAACCCTTTACGGTAAGCTATGACGAAGCGCTTGAGATCTTCAAGGCTGCAGCAGAGAAAAAAGTTCTGGTCACGGAAGCCATATGGACCCGCTATCAGCCCATGCGACAAATGATAGCTAAAGAACTTGCATCCGGCATAATCGGCCAGGCACTCATGATCCATGCCAATTTGTCCTATCCCATCTCAACTAAGGAACGTATTGCCAAACCGGAACTTGCCGGAGGTGCATTGCTGGATCTGGGGGTCTATGCTCTAAATTTTGCCGTAATGTTCTTCGGAGTGCCTGCGTCATTGGAAGCTTCATGTCAGAAGAACGCTTTGGGAGTTGATATGCAGGATAGCCTGACGCTCTTGTGGCAGGACGGTCGCATGGCATCATTGCAATCTTCAGCCTTAGTCGTTGGAAACCGCCGCGGAGTGATCGAAGGGACGAAAGGCTATATAGAAGTCGACAATATCAACAACCCGGAAAGACTGCGAGTATACGACGGTCAGTATAAGCTTCTTAAAACCGTGGAGCGTCCGTCACAATTCACCGGCTTTGAATACGAATTGCGTGAATGCTGTGACTGTATCAAAAAAGGTGCCCTTCAGTGCCCTTCTATGCCTCACAGCGAAACCTTAGCCATAGAAGGTCTTATGGACAGTGCCCGTGCTCAAATGGGGATCACTTTTAAATGACTTAAGGAGGATGCGGTTTATTTTTGAACTTTTCCGCATGTGTTTATGAAAATCAGTTTTATCGGTCTTGGGATCATGGGATCGGCCATGGTCAGAAATCTGTTAAAAAAAGGTTATACCGTACAGGGATGGGCCAGACATCCTGATAAGTTAAACTCGCTGGTACAAGCAGGACTGCAATTAAAAGACAGCCTGATTTCTGCCGTAGCAGACGCCGACATTGTATTTACCATGGTAGGCGGACCTGCCGATGTTAAGGAACTGTATTTCGGAGAGAACGGGATCTTAAAACACGTAAAAAAAGGCACGATACTCATAGACTGTACTTCTTCAAGTCCGGCGCTTGCACAGGAGATCTTCAAAGCAGCCGAACTTTACGGTTGCGAAGCTTTGGATATGCCTGTTTCAGGCGGACAAAAAGGTGCCGAAGCAGGAACCTTGTCGCTTTTTGCAGGCGGTAAACTTGAGACTTTGGAAAAGGTAAAGCCGATACTAAAAGCAGTGTCTGCAACCGTAACCTACGAAGGACCAGCTGGATACGGACAGCATACCAAACTTGTAAACCAGATCATGGTGGCAGGTCAACTTGCCGGAATGTGTGAAGGTTTTGCCTATGCCATAGAAAAGGGACTTGATCTTAAGGCTGTTTTACAATCTGTATCCCCTGGAGCTGCACGTTGTGCTTCTTTGGATCTGTACGGCGAGAAGATCCTACAAGGAGACAAAACTCCTGGAGGTGCGTTGCGCTATCTTGTTAAGGATTTGAAAAACGCCTATGCAGAGCTTGAAGGCAGCGGTCTTGATCTGGCCGTATCGCGTCAGGCCATGAATTGCTACGCAACCATGGAAGCTGAAGGACACGGTGACGACGGTACTCAGGCTCTGACCTGGTTCTATCGCGAACACCGCAAGAAAAATTCATAATTAAGAAGGAGATAAAATGTTAAAAGTTTTATGCGTACTGCCGGTTAAAGACAGCCACAAGCAACTTCTGACCAAGGCTGCTTGCGGAAAATGTGAATTTATCTACGACGAACATCCTTCATCACTTGACGATGCGGACATCGTCATAGGAAACGTGCCGGCTGCCATGCTCAAAGACAGCAAAGTCAGATTGTTGCAATTAAACTCAGCAGGCTATGAAGCCTACACTGCAGCAGGAGTAAGTCCTAAGAGCATGCATCTTTGCAATGCCAAAGGGGCTTACGGCCTTACGGTAGGCGAACACATGCTGGCTCTTACCTTTGCGCTAGTTCGCAAACTTGAACTATACCGTGACAAACAAAAAGCCAAAGACTGGAGCGACTGCGGCAGCGTATCTTCAGTTGAAGGTGCCACGATAGCCGTACTGGGCATGGGTGACATAGGCGGTGAGTATGCCCGCAAAGTAAAGGCTTTGGGAGCAAAATGCGTGATCGGTCTGCGTCGTTCCAATGCAACCAAACCTGAATACCTTGATGAGCAGTACACCATGGATAATTTGGAAAAGGTACTCCCGCGCGCCGATATCGTCGCCTCGGTACTTCCCGGCGGTCCTGCCACTGCAAAAATTTTTAATCATGAGCGTTTTGCACTCATGAAACAGGGAGCTTATTTCATAAATTGCGGACGCGGATCAAGCGTCGATCAGGATGCCTTGGAAAACGCATTGCAAAGCGGACATCTTGCAGCAGCTGCTTTGGACGTGACTTCTCCTGAGCCTTTGCCCAAAGACAGCAAATTATGGGATATTCCCAATCTTTTCATCACTCCGCATGTAGCCGGCAATTTCTTTTTACAAGAAACCTTTGAACGCATCATAAAAATAGCAGCATTCAATCTTGAAGCTCTGCTAAACGGAAAAGCTCTTAAAAACGAGATCCTTCACTAATTTTAGGCAAATCATATGAAATATATAGAATTCGGGCAAAGCAAAAGCCGGGTATCCAACGTGGTTTTGGGCCTGATGCGCATACCGGAGCTTGGAAACGGTGAAAAAGTTGCTTCATTGGTAAACGTCGCCTTGGACAACGGCATCAATATGCTGGACATTGCCGACTGCTACACCAAAGGCAAAGCGGAAACTCTGTTGGGAGATGCATTTGAATATGACAAGAGTCTGCGCAATAAAGTGTTTTTGCAATCCAAATGCGGCATAGTAAAAGATCCTTTCTACTATTTTGATTTTTCAAAAAAACACATATTGGATGCTGTGGATGCAAGCTTGAAACGTCTAAAAACCGATCATCTTGACAGCCTGCTTCTGCACCGTCCCGATGCGCTTATGGAGCCTGAAGAGATCTGCGAAGCTTTTTGTTCTTTAAGAAGTTCAGGCAAAGTACGCGAATTCGGAGTCAGCAACTTCTCTCCTGCGCAAATGAAGCTTTTGCAGTCTGAACTGGACGTACCTCTTTGTGCCGATCAAGTCCAAATGAGCATTTGCCACACGGTAATGATAGATGCTGGTTTCAACGTCAATATGGATAATGAAGCCTCGGTTATGCATGACGGCGGCGTACTTGAACATTGCCGTATGCATGATATGGCCGTCCAGGCATGGTCAGTCATGCAACACGGTTTCTTCAAAGGTGTTTTCATAGGAGATCCGCATTACCTGAAATTAAACGCAGCCCTTGATAAGATTGCACAAAAATACGGAGTAAGCGCCACTGCCGTGGCCATAGCCTGGGTATTAAGATATTCTGGGAAAATGCAGGCTGTCATCGGTACCACCAAAGAAAAGCGTGTTGCCGATTCTGCCAAGGCATCAGAGATCAAACTAACTCGCGAAGAATGGTACGAGCTGTATCTTGCGGCAGGAAACGATCTGCCTTGATTTAATAAAAGGCGGGAGATTTATAACCTTCCGCCTTATTTTTACATGCTTAACGCAAGAAAGCTTTCAGTCAAACTCCGGCTTTTTTCAAAGCTGCGTTCACTATTTCCTGAGCTTCAAGTTCGATTGACTTTAAATGCTCCTCACTCTTGAAGCTTTCCATGTAGATTTTATACACGTTTTCAGTTCCTGAAGGACGAGCGGCAAACCAACCGTTTTTAGTAACCACCTTCAAACCGCCTATGGCTGCGCCGTTACCGGGAGCACAGGTTAATTTCTGTTCGATGCTCTCTCCGGCCAAAGATGAAGCTTCAACTGCAGAAGGATCAAGTTTCTTAAGTGCGGCTTTGGCAGCAGGACTTGCCGGTGCATCCACACGGTTATAGAAAGGACGGCCGTATTTGCTTACCAACTCCTCATAATGCTCCGAAGGATCACGTCCGGTAACTGCCAGCATTTCAGCAGACAGCAACGAGGCGATAATCCCGTCCTTGTCAGTAGTCCATACCGATCCGTCTTTGCGCAGGAAAGAAGCTCCGGCACTTTCTTCACATCCGAAAGCCAAGGCTTTTGAAAACAGCCCAGGAACAAACCACTTAAATCCTACCGGTACTTCATAGGCTTTACGCCCTAATCCTTCGGCTACACGATTCATCATGCTTGAGGACACCACGGTCTTGCCGACCATAGCAGCTGACGGCCAATCTTTACGATGGGTATAGATGTAATTGATGGCAGCAGACAAATAATGATTGGGGTTCATCAAACCGCTGTGACAGACGATGCCGTGGCGATCATAATCAGGATCATTACCCCAGGCTATATCAAACTCATCCTTAAGTTTGATAAGACCGGCCATAGCATAAGGACTTGAACAATCCATACGTATTTTGCCGTCCCTGTCTATGCACATAAAGGAGAAGGTAGGATCGACGGCGTAATTTACTACTTTGATATTGAGCTTATATTTGTCGGCAATGCGATCCCAATAATAAAGTCCTGATCCGCCCAAAGGATCAACTCCCATACGTATACCGGATCCTGAAATTGCCTCCATATCGATGATTTCCCCTAAAGCATTCACATACTGACTTAGCATGTCGTGCTCTTTAACGTTAGGTAATTTGCAGGCTTTTTCGTAAGAAATACGTTTAACGTCCTTAAGCTTGTTACGCAGGATCTCATTGGCGCGGTTTTGTACCCATGAAGTGATTTCCGTTCCGGCAGGACCGCCGTCGGTAGGATTGTATTTAAAACCGCCGTTTGACGGAGGATTGTGTGACGGAGTGATGACTATACCGTCAGCCAGACCTTCGCTGCGGTTTTTGTTGTAATTCAAAATGGCAAAAGATACCGACGGCGTGGGAGTATAACCGTGATCCTTCTCTACTCTCACCTCAACACCGTTCGCTCCTAACACCTCTACTGCCGTAGCCAAAGCCGCTTCTGAAAGTGCATGGGTATCCATACCGATGAACAAAGGACCGGTGATATTTTCCTTATGACGGTACTCGGCTATAGCCTGAGAGATCGCCAAAATATGATCTTCATTGAAAGAGCCGTTAAGCGAAGAGCCTCTGTGCCCCGAAGTTCCGAACGCTACCAAATTTTCCGGATCATCAAGATCTGGATGATTCAAATAATAAGCAGCCATCAGGCGCGGGATATTGATCAGATCTTCTAAACCGGCCTTTTGACCGGCACGCTCATGAATTGCCATGCAAAACCTCTTAAATCCTCGAAAATTAACATACGCCCGTATCGGGTACCGAATTTAAGCTACATTTTACCCAAACCAAAGCGCATGATATTTGAAGCCATCGACGTTCAAACGAAAAAAAACGCTGCATTACTGCAGCGCCTCTTTTTCTTCATTCAGACTGATCACTGATTTACCGCTTTCTTAAGTTCGGCACCGGCGCTGAAAGAAGGGGTTTTGGTAGCAGGGATCTCGATCACATCACCGGTCTGAGGATTACGGCCCTCACGAGCGGCACGCTCAGTGACTTTGAAAGTACCGAAACCTACGAGTTGCACACGATCACCTGCAGCCAGAGCCTCGCTGATAGAATCAGTCAGAGCCTGAAGCACAATGCGGGAAGTGGCAAGAGGCAGATTGGAACGCTTTGAAATCTGGGTAACGAGTTCGGACTTGTTCATCTTTTTTCCTTTCCATGCGGCAAATTGCCGGCTTTATTTTTCTCAGGATCTTTTATCCTGAAAGTTCAGAATCGGGGTTCGTTATCAGGATTTTGTTTTACCAGAAAAACGACCGCGCTATAGTATATCCATAATTTTTCAAATATCTAGCGTCTTAATGCCTTTTGTCGCATATACACAAGTCTTTTTTCTCATCTGAAGTTATTGCAGTCTCCAATCTTTAAAGATTAAATACAAAAATGGGGCAAAGCGCGATTGCATGCGCTTTGATGCTCAAAATTGGTACAATATGCGCCGCAATCTTCAGGGGCCGCGGGCCCTTGGTTTTTTTTACGGAGAAAAAAGTCATGGAAGAACTCCTTCGCCCTGTCAGAAGAGCGCTCTTAAGCGTCTCCGACAAAACCGGGATCGTAAAATTCGCTGCCGAGCTGCAAAAACGCGGCGTGGAACTGCTCTCCACCGGCGGTACCTGCAAAATGCTGCAGGAAAACAATATCAAAGTAACCGAAGTATCCGATTACACCGGTTTTCCCGAAATGATGGACGGAAGAGTAAAAACTCTGCATCCTAAGGTTCACGGAGGAATTTTGGGACGTCGCGGCATCGATGAAGAGATCATGCAGCAACACGGCATACTTCCCATAGATCTCGTGGTGGTGAATCTCTACCCTTTCGTAAAGACCGTAGCAGATCCCAACTGCCCGCTTGAAAAAGCCATTGAGAACATCGATATAGGCGGTCCTACCATGGTACGTGCCGCAGCTAAAAACAACCGTGACGTGGCCATTGTGGTAAGAACTTCCGATTACGATCGCGTACTCTCGGAAATGGACGCACACGACGGTGCTCTGACTTTTGCCACCCGTTTTGATCTGGCTATTGCTGCTTTTGAACACACTGCCGCTTACGATTCTGCCATCGCCAACTATTTCGGTACCAAAGTTCCCGACTACGGGATCTCGGACGGTACCAAGAGCGTATTCCCAAGAACTCTGAACCTCAATTTCGTCAAACTGCAGAACATGCGCTACGGTGAAAATCCTCATCAAATGGCTTCTTTCTACAGGGATATCGATGCCAAAGACAACGGCATTACCACTGCCCGTCAGTTGCAGGGTAAAGAACTTTCTTACAACAATATCGCCGATACCGATGCAGCCATCGAATGCGTACGTCAATTTGACGAACCTGCCTGCGTGATCGTCAAACACGCAAATCCTTGCGGCGTAGCCTTGGCAGAGGATCTCACCAAAGCTTATGACGCTGCCTTCAACTGCGACAGCGAATCCGCTTTCGGCGGCATTATCGCCTTTAACAAGCCTTTAGACGGCAAAACTGCCGAGGCCATCGTTTCCCGCCAGTTCTGTGAAGTGATCGTGGCTCCCTCGGTAAGTGACGAAGCAAAAGCTGCCGTAGCCAAAAAGAAAAACATCCGTCTTTTGGAAACCGGGGTCCTTGGTGAAGCGGCTCCCCGCATCGACTGCAAGAAGGTCAACGGCGGACTTTTGGTTCAGGAAGCCGATCTTAAAACTGTAAAGCCAGAAGATCTTAAAGTGGTTACCAAGAGAGCTCCTTCAAAAGAAGAGATGGACGAGTTGCTCTTTGCATGGAAAGTATGCAAATTCACCAAATCCAACGCCATAGTTTATACAAAGAACAAACAGACTTTGGGCGTAGGTTGCGGACAAACCTCCCGCGTATTCTCAGCCCGCATTGCCTGTTTGCGTGCAGAAGACGCCAAGTTGTCGCTTAAGGGAGCATCCTTGGCATCTGACGCATTCTTCCCGTTCCGTGACGGCGTAGATGCTGCCGCAGAAGCCGGCATCACCAGCATCATTCAGCCGGGCGGATCCATTCGCGATCAGGAAGTTATAGATGCCGCCGATGAACACGGCATTGCCATGGTCTTCACCGGAATGCGTCATTTCCGTCATTAACAAGGAGCCTTTAATGAAAATACTGATAGTTGGCAACGGCGGCCGTGAACATGCCTTGGCATGGAAAGCTGCCCAGTCACCGCTTGCAGACAAAGTTTTCGTAGCCCCCGGCAATCCCGGTACTGCCCGTGAAGAAAAGATGGAAAACGTTCCTATTCCGGTAAACGATCTTGAAGGTTTGCGCGACTTTGCCAAGCGCGAACACATCGATTTGACCATAGTAGGACCGGAAGCTCCTTTGGTTGCAGGAATAAGTGATCTTTTTGAAAAGTCCGGTCTCAAAGTTTTCGGACCGTCAAAAGCAGGAGCTCAGCTTGAAGGATCAAAATCCTTTACCAAGGATTTTCTAAAGCGTCACGGTATCCCCACCGCAGCATACGAAGTCTTCACCGACACCAAAAATGCCTGTGATTACATTGAAAAACACGGTGCCCCCATCGTGATCAAAGCAGACGGTCTTGCAGCAGGCAAAGGCGTGGTAGTAGCCATGACCAAGCAGGAAGCTTTGGATGCCGTTCACAACATGCTCGACGATCACGAATTCGGCGATGCCTCAGCTCGCGTGGTTATCGAAGAATTCATGGAAGGCGAAGAAGCTTCCTTCATCGTCATGTCCGACACTGAAAATGCTCTGCCTATGGCAACATCTCAGGATCACAAACGTGTAGGCGACGGTGATACCGGTCCCAATACCGGAGGCATGGGTGCTTACTCTCCTGCTCCGGTGGTCACTCCTGAGGTCTATCAAAAGGTAATGGACAGGATCATCAATCCTACTTTGGCAGGTATGCGCAAGGACGGCATTCCTTACCGCGGTTTTCTCTATGCAGGTCTTATGATAGACAAACAAGGAGATCCGCGTGTAGTTGAATACAACTGCCGTTTCGGAGATCCTGAAACTCAACCCATCATGATGCGCATGCAGTCGGATCTGGTTGAGCTGTGCCTTAAAGCCTGTGAAAACGGCGGGCTTAAGGGTTGTGAAGCCAGCTACGACGAGCGCCCTGCCGTAGGTGTGGTACTGGCGGCACAAGGCTACCCTGCCTCACCTCGCAAAGGCGACGTGATCGAGGGGCTTGATAAAAAGCACGGTGATGACACCAAGATCTTTGAAGCAGGAACCAAATTCCAAGGAGAGCAGGTAGTCACCTCAGGCGGACGCGTACTCTGCGCAACAGCCTTAGGTAAAGACATAGCCGACGCTCGTCAAAAAGCCTACGATCTTGCCAAAACCGTTCATTTTGACGGGATGTTCTACCGCAACGACATCGCCTGGCGAGCTCTGGCCCGTAACAAGTGATCTTACTTTAATTTATATGCCGCGTTTATCGCGGCATTTTTTACGTTTTTAAAGCCTGAAAATCAAAAATTAAGGATTTTTTTTAACATGGCAGAAGAAATCTTAAATCAATTTCTGTTATTCGTAGGTACCTTTGCCGCCAACCTTTTTGCCTCGGTTTCAGGAGGAGGAGCAGGTTTCGTACAGTTTCCCCTGCTCATTCTGCTGGGATTACCCTTTGCCACGGCCTTGGGTACCCACAAAGTCGCCGTGGTTTTTTTGGGAATAGGCGCGCTGTCAAAACAACGTCGTGCTCACGGAGAGTTTCGTTTCGACCGTCAGGTAGCATTCGTGATGACCGTGCTGTGTATTCCTTCGGTGATCTCAGGCTCTCTCATCATCGTAAAAATCCCTGCCCATCAGGCGGAAATAATTTTAGGACTCATCACCATCGCAGCCGGGATCTACTCGCTGCTGAAAAAAGGTTTCGGCTCAAAAACCTTGGAACATCGATCGCTCTCACGTACGTTTTTGGGGGCAGTTTGTATGATGCTCATAGGCTTGTTTTCCGGTTCGCTGTCATCAGGCGCAGGACTTTTTGCCACCTTGACCTTGGTAGGAGTGTTCGGTCTCAATCTAAAAAGCGCTATTTTGCATACCATGGTGTTCGTTGCCACCATTTGGAACGCAGTAGGTGCCGTAACCATAGGCATGGTGGCCTCTATTCACTGGCATTGGATCCCCACCATGATCATCGCTACGTTGCTCGGCTCTTATCTTGGAACCTCACTGCTCATAAAAATGCCGATAAAAGGGGTGAAAGTAGTATTCTCCCTAGTAGCCATATTAAGCGGTCTCACCTTAATTTATGCCGCCTATCACTGATCCTCATCTTCAGGATCGTCGGGCAACCCTATATTGCTAAGACCGGAAGGAACTGCAGCATTCAAAAGCTCTTTTATCTGAGCTGACGTAAAGTTCTTATGCCCGACGACATTTTGTAAACGCAAAACCATGGATGCAAGTTTTGTCTGGACAATGCTTTCGGTAATGAGCAATTCATTCGATGCCGCTTCTTCATCACTCATGTCAGGGTTTTCCACGGCAACGCGGGCGGCAACTGCACTGATGCATAAATTTGCAGCCTCAAAAGCAGCCTCGTCGTTATCCTCTGCAAAAGCTTCATATCCAAGTTCCAAAGTGGCCGCTGCATCTGCCGCCACCTCCGCACCGAAGGATTCATCATCATCGGTTCCGTCAAGGACAATCTTCAATTCCTCCTGCCTTGCTTCAAAGCCTTTTTCAGATCCGCTCCCCTGCAAAATAGAACTTAAATAGTTAAAACACTTATCAAAAGACTGTGCCAAAGCGTCTCTTGTTTCATCAAGCGAGCACCACAGCAAAAAATTCGCTTTTTGTCTGCGGCACAAAGCCAACGCCAAAAGTGCGGCATAACGTCCTTTAAGAGACGAGAGTATTTCCTGAAGATCTTTTTGCATGATGTTTTTCACTGTATTTACCGATTTTTTGCTCTTGCAATCCAAACGAATGATTTAGTCCTTGCACTCAAGGTATAAAGTTTCCATAATAAGGCACAGACAATTAAAAAAATTTGAAACGACTACCAAAACCTCCGCTGTCTTTTTTTTGGAGCACAAAAGACAGCTGCGTGGGTCCTTAGGGACTCCGGGCTTTTTTTGCGCATGAAGACCTCTGAAGATTATATTTTTTGCGAACGTGCCGGCAACACCTCGTGGCGTTTTCCCATTTCAAAAAAACACGTATACGCCTGCGCAGTTACCATGACTGCAGCAGCCGTGTTAGCTGTATTCAGCCCTCACAAAGATCTTGCAACCGTTCAAAATTCACAACAGGAAGAAGAGTTTGATGAAAGCTCCGACATTCAAGACAGTGAAGAACAAAATCTTATCGCAAATAATTCTGCAGCCGTAAATCAGTCCTTGTCGGATCTTTTTGCCAGCAAACCTCAAAGTTCAAGTCAGGAAGCTACCGATAACTACGATGACACCCTGCCTGACAGTGCATTAGCCGACTCTGATGACGTACTTGACGATCAGGTCAAAGATCTGGCTGCACGCGACAACGGCAACAAAGCAGAAGACGAACTTAAATGGTTTGAAGAAGACGTACAAAAGGGAGACACCATATCGTCGATCTTCTCGGATCTCAACATTCCGGCTTCAGTAACCATGGCCATTCTCGATAACAAGAAAGTGGCCGCCGAGGTTAATTCGCTCCAACTAGGAGAACACCTCTCCTTCCTGCTTGATGACAAAAGCAGACTCATGGCGTTTGTAAAACCTTTGGATAAAGATCGTCAGTTGCGTTTTTACCGTGATACGCCTGACAAGGCCGATTTTGCTTATGTAATTGAAAAAAAAGGTTCTCATCTTAAAGACGGTGAGATCCTAGTTGCCGAAAATCCGGTAAAACCCTCGGCATCACAGGAAAAAGATCAGAAAATCGATCAAAAGATCAGCAATGAACCCAAAGCGGAGAAAAAGCTCTCGGCACGTGAAAGCCGCGGTCGTTTGGTAGTAGTGTCCATAGGCAAGGGTGAAACTTTCTCCACCGCAGCCAACAATGCCGGCATAAGCTATGCTGAAATCAATAAAATTCTGAATCTTTTCAAAGGACGCATCCAATTCTCGCGTAACATCCGCGCCGGTGACACCATGCGCGTCCTGTTTACCGACTCAAAGGGGAGAGGAAAAATCAGTGCCGTGGAATTTTCCCTGCAAGGTCGCAAGGTGTCGGCTTTTCTTAACAGCAAAGACGGCAAATATTACGATGAACACGGACTTAATTCCACCGTTTCCAATGCCTTCAGACGCTTCCCGTTCAATATCCGGGCCAAAGTCACCTCACCTTTCAACCCTTCAAGGAGACATCCGGTAACTGGAGTTATCAGACCGCATAACGGCGTAGACTTCGGTATGCCGGTAGGAACTCCGGTCATTGCCCCGTCTGACGGCGTAGTAACCAAAGCCTCGTTTACACGTTCTACCGGGTATTACATAGTATTAAGGCATCGCGGTGCCTACTCAACGGTATACATGCATTTATCCAAACTCGGAGTAAAAGTCGGGCAAAGCGTGAAGATGGGCAGCGTTATAGCCAGATCGGGAAATACCGGACTTTCTACAGGACCGCATCTGCATTATGAGTTGCGCATCAACGGACGACCGGTAAACGCATTACGCGTTAAATTAAGCGGCATGCAGGATCCGGGTGCCTCTTCTGATCGCAAGCGCTTTGCCGCCAACATCAAAAACTACAAACGGGATCTATACAATCAGAAACTCATTGCAAAACGCTAGGTTGCTCGCATTTTAAAAAATAAGAAACGTCTCTTTGCCTTCCGAGATCCTTGCAACGTGTTAAGGTGTTTTTACTTGACAAGCTCCGGGAGGTATTCATGACTAAGTCGGATCTTTGCGGTTTTAATCTGTCCTTACAAAAGGTGGACGATCGTTATGCCTGGGTCAATAAAATGATCGATCTCAGGTTCTCAATCGGTGAACTTTTCGGCAAACTTTCAAAAAATCAAACTCTGGACGATACGCAAAAAACTCTTTGCAAGTTGTGCGATGCTCTTTTAGATTACGTCTCGAAGGGACATTTTGAGATCTACCCAAAAATTTTGGAACTGGTGGAAAACGCATCAGGACGCTCTTTTTCCATTGCCAGACGCGCCATGCCTTTAATCGAGCAAACTTCTGATTATCCGGACAGTGATCAGTATTTTTTCAGAATATAGCATCCCCGATTGCAACCAAGCAA
>CALBLB010000025.1 GCA_937896115.1 uncultured Succinatimonas sp. | reverse complement strand
CCAAGATCCCCATACCAAGCAGTACGGCTATGACTATGAGCGAGGTGTAGATCCCTATATCCATGCCGAAGCCGAACAGGTGCAAGGAAGCACCGGCGGCCAGTTTGAAGGCGATGAAGAACAGCAGTGCGGTAACGGCTTTTTCAAGATGCACTAGATAACGTCTTACCGCATCCAGTACAAAATACATGGAGCGCAGTCCGAGTACGGCAAACATCATGGCCGAGTAGACTATGAGCGGCTCGCGGCTTACGGCGATCACCGCAGGGACTGAGTCGAAGGCGAACATGACATCGGTGGTTTCTATAACTGCCATGCACAAAAAGAGCGGGGTGCAAAACCAAGCGCCGACACGTTTTAACTTAAGGCCTGAGTTTTCAGGTTTTTTAAGCTCGGCTTCCACTTCGTGCTTTGACAAAAAGAAACTGTGCGAGGAAATTTTAGGATATACCGGCACGAACAGTCGCACCATACGGTAGGCAAAGTTTTTGGAGATGTCGGAATTTTCATTCTCGTCATCTTTTTTTCTGAGCATCATGACGCCCGAGAGCGCCACTACGGCAGCAAACACCATCTCCACGGCAGGTCCTAAGGCAAACAGAGCCGATCCTACGGCAACGAAGATGAGTCGAAAGACTACCGCGCCTATTACTCCCCAATAGAGCACGCGATGACAATAACGCTCGGGTACCTTAAACCAGGCAAAGATGGCCATCATCACGAAGAGATTGTCTACGCTTAAGGCCATTTCAAAGAGATATCCGGCTAGATAAAGCGAAGATACCTCGGCATTGAAATGCAGATTTAAGAATACGGAGAACCCGAACCCCACGGCAAGCCAAAAGGCCGTCCATGACAAGGCATGTTTTATCGATACCGGTTTGTCGCCGCGGTTGCTGTGCATGTCAAGAAAAAAGGCAATGACAGCCACGGCGACAAACACGATCACAGTTTCGCTTTCAAAACCTATGTGAGTGTTATTCATATAGTTTTTTAATTGTGTACGGGATCTTTGGGC
>CALBLB010000024.1 GCA_937896115.1 uncultured Succinatimonas sp. | reverse complement strand
TATGCCAGCGAATGCATAAGTTATGTTGAAAACAAACTGCAAAATTTAAATCATAGCGGAATGTTTGCAGCTTTATGCTCTGAACTTGATAAGACTTGGGAGCAGGAAAGTTTTACCAGGATCAAAGCTGCCGCAGAGAGCTCGTCGTTCAGGCAAAGTTGCTCATTCTTTAAAAACGATGAAGAAGGAGATCCTTATTTAAAGGCAGGGGATCCTCGTATTGCAAAACGTTTTGCCGCCATGCTGGGGCTTTATGCTCAAGAGCTTTTAAAAGCGGTGCAGGCTGCGGATCTTGAGCAGTCGTTACGTAAGGCACTTGATGAGAATGAGCAGGCCATCGATAACCCGTCGGTACTTGCAGCCGTACAAAGCAGAGTGGCAAGACAGAAGATCTGTGAATTTTTGCTGTTTTTAGGCTTTGATGCTCAAAAAAGCAACGGTGATTTGCCAAGAAGTTATGTCGATCCAAGCACAGCAGGGGATCATCCTTTGTTTAAATACCAACCTCCGCTTACCAAGGAGCAGTTTGGCGCAGGGGAATTTGTGGAAACCTTGCCGAATTTGGATGATGACTATCGCAAAAATTGCGGATATTTGCTGGTGCTTGAACATTTGACCGCGCTTTTAAATCTTATGGTAAGCGTCAATCTCAATGTACAGGGACGCTATAAGTTAAATGCTTCGCAAAGTGACGAATTAGAACGGCTTACCTCAGGATTTGAACAGGCTTTGACACAAGGTGCATAAATGAAAGTAGCTGTAACCAGAGATGAAGGAGTTGCCACCTTAAAAAGCGACGGCAACGGCAAGACGTCGCTTGACATACCCTGTGCTTTCATCAAAGCAAAAGATGATAAGGGTATAGAGCTTCGCTTTCAAAATGATCAGGGTGAGGATATCGCTAAAACCACGATCTATGAGTGCTATGACAAAGTGGGATTTTTGTCCTTGCCCTTAGGACAGGAGGTAGTGAATTCTTTGGTTTTAAACTCCGGCAATCAAAGCTTTTATTATGTGTATGTATCCGGTCTGCCCAAAGCGCTTAAAGCCGTGGTACAGGGAACCCTGACGGCTTCATTTGCCCGCAGGGAAGCAAGTTCTGAACAGTCTCAAAAACAAGGGCCTGATGCAGAGCCTAAAACCTCTTCACCTAATGTTAATTTGGTACCGGAGCCTAAAAAAAAGGGAGGATCGCCTCTTGTTAAGATCCTGTTTGCCTCCTGCATCCTGTTGCTTGCGCTTGCCGCTGCGCTTTGGTGGTTTTTTTTAAAGGACGGAGTAGTACAACCCAGATCTCCTGCAGATCCTGTAACTGCATCAAAAGAACATCCTGCGGCCGATAAGATCGGATCACCGTCTCAAGACTCAAGCAAAGTTTGCGAACTTGGATTTTCTCAGGATGATAAGGCTTTGCTTGATGCCTGCATGGCTTCAAAACCTGCAGATGAGGAGCTGTTGAAACTTGCCCAAGCTTCATTTGCCAAGGGGCGCTGTATGATAGGAACACGCATTTATTCATCGCTTGGGCGTACCGGTGCCCAAGGAGCTGCTCTTGCTTATGCTCAATTTTTTGATCCTAAATCCAAGCAACAGTCAGATTGTGTAAAAAAAGACGGATCACAGGCCCGGTATTGGTATGAAAAAGCTTTGAAGTCTGCAGATCCTGATGAGGTAAATCAGGCTAAGGAAGCGCTTAAACCATGAAAAAGATCATTTTAGCAACCGTATTGTTAAGTGCGACTGCGTTTTTTTGCATAAGTGAGGCTGCGCCTTTGCTCATGGACGGGAAAAAATCCATCTATGAGCGGGTGCTTACCACTCCTGAGTGCCGCTTGAAAGCCCAGACAGGAGATCAGGACGGTAAGGCGGTGCCGGCTTTTACCCGTTATTATGTCTATGAACGCAATGCCAAGTGGTTAAAAGTAGGAAGCGATACAGCAGATCACATCGCAGGGTATATAGACTCATTCTGCGCCGTACCGTGGAAGGCACAGACTGCTTTGATGTTCACGAATCCTGCAGGACGCAGCCGTGCGGCGGTATTTGCCTCCAAGGATGATCTTGCACAATTGGCAGAAGATCCAGACGGGGCAAAAAAATACCGTGAATTAAACGCAACGTTGGACAAAAAAGGCCAGGCCTCCGGAGTGATCGCGCGCGAGCCTCAAAATTACGTCGATTATCAAAAGAATTTTTATCTGTTGCCGGTGCTTTCATCTGAGGAGATCATGCTTGAAGACGGCACTTATGCCCGTGAGCTTGAGATAGCCTCGGTAAATAAGCAGGGGATGAAACAACAGTCCTCTGCCAACGATCCCGGGCGTATCCAGGCCTTTAAGGCCGCCTTGGTATTCGTGATAGATTCTTCAATTTCGATGCAACCTTATATCGATC
>CALBLB010000023.1 GCA_937896115.1 uncultured Succinatimonas sp. | reverse complement strand
CGGAGTCACTTCCTGTTTTTTCGGAAGATAAAGGATGAAACGCTGGGTATTTACAAACTGCATGCGCTTTGAAAATTCTTTGGTAAGCGGCATGCGTACTGCACAACAGCCGCTGTCCCCTACAAAAAGATTCATCGCCCGACGTACGTAATACCCCACCAGCACGTGCAATACATGACGCTCTTCAAGTTTGTCGGCCACGTATTCGGAACCTGCCGTATAACGAAACAGATTCCCGAGCATCTTAAAGCTCCGATCATAAATCCAAGTTGCATTGATGATGTGAGAGCGATCTTTTGAACGTCTGAACATCGGCGCCTGCGGTTTATCGTTTTTTTCAGAGATCTCTGCAGTCATATTGTTATTGTTTTCAGGATCAAGACTTAATTAGCCTTACTATGCCGAATTGTTTGAGTCTAAATTTTAGATCTTTTTTTTACTTTCATCAAAAGGCATGAAAATGCCGTGATCTGCCGTTTAAGTTCTCAAAACTTGCTACTTGCATGGCTTGTCTATTTCATTTTTTTTAAAAAACTTTAGAATTTGATTAGACAAAGATTTTTCATTTTAAAGAAGCATTGCATGAAACTTGCCAAAAGAAAGAGACTGCCTGGTGCCGTCATGGCCGGCACTTTGCTGTTTGCCGCAGTGATCTGCGTTTACACGGCATTGGTACTTAAAAATACCCAAGATAACGAGATCAAAAATTCACAACGACAATCCTCAGCTTTGTTGCTGTCGTTAAGCAAAGATGCACTGACGCAAAATGAAGCGGCAAAATACATAAGTTTTCAAAAAGCCTCACGCCCTTTCTTTACCCTGCGCGATCATGCCCGCGCCTTGCGGGATCGCATCAATACCCCTCAGGAAGCACCTATAAGTTTCTTCGGGTTTGATTATTTTGCCCAAAATAACGATCCTCATCAGGTGTTTTACTCCCCGCAAAACTACCCTGAAGGAACAAATTGCTTGGAACTTACCGGGATCCCCTCGGCATATCATCAAAGTTTTAATGCTTTTTTAAAAAATGAAGGATTTTCTCCTGAAAGATTCAAATGTTTTAAGAAAGACTCTCAGGACTTTTTCGGATATCTTCTGGAATCTGCAAGCGGCCGCCATGTGACTTATCTGTATTTGGAAAAATACAAACCTTTAAATGACTTTCAAGAGCCGCAGGATGTTTTTACCAATTTTAAAAAGGTACAGTCTCTGCTTGGCAACGCTAACTTTGCCGTGTTCAACGAATGGCAAAAATTGTACTCATCATCAGGCTTTGATCTACAAAAACTGCCTGATGCTCTTAAAGCAACACATGGCGATACCGAATTATCTCTTGATATTAACGGTCAAAATACTCAGGTTACGGCCCGTTGCGAGGGCAAGCTTTGCGTATTGATACAAGATCCGTCTTCTGAGATCTTAAATAAGGTGATCACCCTTTTGGTGATAGCTTTGATCTTCGCGCTTTTGATCATCTTCGGAATATATCTGAATATGAAACGTCAGGACGAAGAGCTTAAGCGTTGCAAGCTAGAGGATGCCGACGACGTAAAAGCACTGGTAACCTTCATTTCTTCTCATTCAAGCGATGACAAATTAGCATGGCGCGAAATGAGCGAAGGATCTTTAGTCAAAAATGCCTTAAACGAGGCTGCCAAAGCTCACCTTGAGCATTGTGCCTCTTTAGAAAAGCAACATGAGGAGCAAACTAAACGAGCAGGCCGAAATAAAAGAGCAAAAAGCCCTTCTCCAAGGCAAAAAGGATGAACTTTTTGCCATTCAGAATATGCTGCCTCCTGTATCCTCAGAACTGCCTACTTCGCGTTTTTTGGATATATCCTCATTGCTCATGCCCTCAAAACAAGGATGCAGCGATGCTTATGATATCTTCCGCACCGACAAAGATAATCTGGCCTTCATCATAGGATCGTGTACTCATAAAGGCCGCGAAGCTTTGAAGATGCTGAACGAGGCACTGGTTTTAGGACGCAGACTTTTGCGTGACGAAGGCTTTACCCCGGACGATGCTTTTAACGAAATCAACAAATTGCTGTTAGAGCGCAACCGCAAAGGCGCCGGTCTTAAGATGTTTGCGATGATCTTAAGCGAGTTTACCGGCAACTTTATCTGCTGCTCTGCAGGTTTCACTCCTCCGGTGATTTCATCCATGTCGGGAACTGCTCAATTTGCCGCAGTAAACGGCAGAGCCTTAGGCGAAAATCCTCAGGAAAAATATGTCTATACCAAGGGTAAACTTGATTTTGGGGATTCTCTTTTATTGTCAGGACCGGGAGTGAGCCTGCTTGCAGGATCCGACGGTTTGCCTTTTGGCAGTGAACGCGTAGCTCAGGCTTTTGCTTCTGCCTATGAAGGAAGTTCACGCGATATGATGATGAAGATCATGAAGACTCTGCATGCCTTTTCAAAGGATGTGCCTGCAAAAGATCTCTGCGTAATTTGTATTAA
Organism: uncultured Succinatimonas sp.; assembly: GCA_937896115.1. Lineage (GTDB taxonomy): Bacteria > Pseudomonadota > Gammaproteobacteria > Enterobacterales > Succinivibrionaceae > Succinivibrio. The sequence goes on along the minus strand of CALBLB010000023.1, from coordinate 1,526 downwards.
AAAGACCAACAATACCAATACCGCGCAAGAATAGGTACAACCGGCATTTTTACCAATGGTGAGCAAAGTATTTTTTAGGCTCGATGCAACATCTTTGTAAAGTGTAAGTATGGAATGTGCAGACAAGGATCACTTGCAGGATTTACCTCTCGGAGTTCAGGACTTTACCGAACTTCGTCAGGCCGGCATGATCTACGTGGACAAGACTGAGTTGATTTACAGTCTGGTTCGGGCTAAAAAAGGTTATTACCGTTTCTCCCGTCCGCGTCGTTTCGGCAAATCCTTGCTCTTAAGTACTTTTGAATCCCTCTTTCGCTTCGGGCTTAGAGATTTTAAAGGGCTTGCCATTGAAAAACTTTGGGATGAGAACAAAACTTATCCAGTTATTAGACTGGATTTTTCTTTGTGCAACGTTTTTTCTTCCGCTCAAGAATTTGCTCAGAAGTTTAACAATATTCTTTATTCTGCTGTTCGTAAAAGCGGTCTTTCAATACCTCCTAAAGAGGATGAAGGAATTTGCTCTACCATGCTTGGTCGTTTTCAGACTGCTCTTGAACAGGCCGAAGATTTACAACCGGTACTGCTTATCGACGAATACGACTCTCCTTTAAACGCCTGTCTGGACAGACCTGGGCTGTTGCATCAAGTCAACGACATACTGGCGGAATTTTATACTGTCATAAAAGTACAAAGTGCCGGCTTACGTTTTTTCTTCATGACGGGGATCTGCAAATACCGCGAATTTAAGCTTTTTTCATCCGGGACTTTCATTGAAGAGCTTAGTATGGCATGTAAGTATTCCACCTTACTCGGTTTCACCAAAGACGAGCTGATACATTATTTTGCACCTTATATAGAAAAAGCTGCGCGAATCCGTAAGTTGAGTTTTGATGAATGCGTTTCGGAAATGGCTCGCAACTATGACGGTTTCTCCTTTGATAAAAAGGCTGAAAATCATGTCTTCGTACCTTGGTCTACTCTTAATTTTCTAAAAAAACCCAAGGAAGGATTTAACAATTATTGGTATGAATCCGGCGGTCAAACCGAAGTACTGCTTAAATACATACAGAAGCATGCTTTAAAGAAACCTGAGGATTACGGCAAAGATCAACTCGTAGAATATGACGAGCTAAAAGCTTCTATGGAATTTGGCATGCCAAGCGATTTGGCTTTGTTAACTCATACCGGTTATCTCACCATCAAAAGCCAAATCAATGACGGATATGCCGTGGTGAACTATCCTAATCTTGAAGTAAGCAAATCCATGGCCAAACTTTTTGCTAAAAAATTCTTCTCTCAATCTTTAAGTAAAGAGCTCTTATTGAGCTTTATTCAGGATGAACCTCCTGCCATCGTTAAAAGCTTAAATACCCTGCTCTTGTCAGTTCCCTATCACGCTCACCCCATAGACAGTGAAGCAGTGTTGCGCTTGCTCATAGGTTTTACCCTCACGGCAGGAGGATTTGACGTTAATTATGAAAGCGTCAATGCCTTGGGACGATCTGATCTTGAATTTGTCTGCGGCA
>CALBLB010000022.1 GCA_937896115.1 uncultured Succinatimonas sp. | reverse complement strand
AAAGGATGTTTTAAACAAGTAGAAACATGCCAAGCTAAAGACGCTTATCTTTATATATGCTTACATGTGCGAAAGCCTTGTTCCTAAAGCCTTCAACATCTTTTTTACTGGAGACAGATCCACTACATAGCTCAAATCCAAAAAATCTTTCAAAAATTCTGTTAAAACAGATACCGAAAAAGATGACACCTACAGCTCTCTTGCCCTACTTTGGATTAATTCATTTTCAAAACAAATAACCCGCTCATCAACGCCCCCCTTTGTGCTATATTTTTAAATCGGGGCTTCTTTTTAAAAGAAATATGCCCCGAACCATCGAATTTTTAACTACATTTCAGAGAAAATCATGACCAATTGCACAGCATGTTGCGACAAAGGCGATGAGAAAAAACGCCTGCGCATTGCCATCCAGAAATCCGGACGTCTTACCGATGAAACCGAAAAGCTCTTCAGAGCCAGCGGCATCAAATTTAACGAAAGCCGCGATCATCTGCTGGCTCATGCTGAAAACCTGCCCATCGACATCCTGCGCGTAAGAGACGACGATATCCCGGGACTGGTGATGGATCACGTAGTTGATCTTGGCATAGTAGGTCAGAACGTTCTTGAAGAAACGGCCATGCAGCGCAGCGTGGACGGCCTTGATACCGGCTACCAGCAGATCATGGTGATGAATTACGGCGACTGCCGCTTAAGCGTTGCCATTCCTCAAGAGCTTGAATGGCACGGTTTAAAAGATCTCGAAGGCAAAAAGATCGCCACCACCTACCCTTTCCTGCTGCGCAGAGTTTTGAAGTCACAGGGCATAAATTACAAAGCCGTATTGTTAAACGGCTCGGTTGAGGTTGCCCCGCGTGCAGGGTTAGCCGATGCCATCTGCGATCTGGTATGTACCGGTGCCACCTTGCAGTCAAACGGACTGCGCGAGGTTGAAACTGTCTATACCTCAAAAGCTGTGCTCATCTGCCGCGATCAGCCGCTTTATCCTGAAAAGCAGAAACTGCTTGATCTTTTGGTACAGCGCTTCCACGGGATCATGGCCGCAGTTGAAAGCAAATACATCATGATGAATGCTCCCAAAGACAAATTAGAGCAGATCCGCGCCATTTTGCCGGGAGCTGAGAATCCTTCCATCATCGCCCTCGACGGTAATCCCGATCGCGTTGCCATGCACGTAGTTTCCCGCGAAAAAGTTTTCTGGGAGACCTTGGAAAAATTAAAACAGTTAGGCGCCACTTCCATTTTGGTGGTTCCTATAGAGAAGATGCTTGATTAAGGATAAAGATCGTGGAAATTCGCGTCTGGAACTCTCTTTTGGACAAAGAGCGTGAAGAACTGTTGACCCGTCCTGCTCAATCCTCGGGAGCCAAGGTACAGGCCATAGTCGAAAACATCATCGATCGCATCAGAAAAGAAGGCGATGTTGCCTTAAAACAGTTTTCAAAAGAGCTTGACCACTACGAAGGCGACTCCTTAGAACTTAGCGAAGAGGAAAAACAGGCAGCCATTTCCCGTCTGTCGCCTGAGCTTAAGCAGGCCATAGATACCGCCTACGGCAATATCTATAAATTCCACGCAGCACAAGAGCCCTTGCACGTTAAAGTCGAAACCTGGCCCGGCATTACCTGCGAAGCCTGCGAACACCCTATTGATTCGGTAGGTCTTTATGTCCCTGGCGGCAGTGCGCCTTTGGTGTCGACCGCGCTTATGCTGTCGATCCCGGCACAGATTGCAGGCTGTCCTGAAGTAATACTCTGCTCCCCTCCCCCTATTGCCGACGGCATCATTTATGCGGCCATGAAAGGCGGGGTAAAACGCATCTTCAACTTAGGCGGCGCCCAGGCAATAGCCGCGATGGCCTACGGCACAGAGTCCGTTCCCAAGGTTTTGAAAATCTTCGGGCCCGGCAATCAGTTCGTCACCATGGCCAAACGCCTGGTGTCAAACGATCCCAACGGAGCTGCCATAGAGATGCCGGCAGGTCCTTCTGAAGTTTTGGTTATTGCCGACAACGGAGCAAATCCTGCTTACGTGGCAGCCGATCTGCTCTCACAGGCAGAGCACGGCCCCGATTCACAGGTTATTTTGGTAACCGTAAGTGCCGAGCTTGCCAAAAAAGTCGAAGCGGAAACTCAAAAACAGCTTGAGGCTTTGCCAAGAAAGGAAATTGCCGAAAAAGCCCTGTCACACTCTTGCGAAATCGTGGCCGCCGATGTGAAACAGGCCTGTGAAATAGCCTGTCGTTACGCGCCTGAGCACCTTATTTTGCAAGTTGACGATCCTGAGGACTATATTCCTCTTATTCGTAACGTAGGCTCAGTGTTCGTCGGTGCCTATACTCCCGAATCTTTGGGAGATTATGCCTCAGGTACCAACCACACTCTGCCCACCTACGGCTATGCCCGTACCCAATCGGCCTTGGGTACTGCCGACTACCGCCGTCGCTACACGGTACAAAGGGCTACCGCTCAGGGATTGAATTCCATTGCCCAAACGGTCGAAACCATCGCCGCTGCAGAGGGACTTGATGCCCACAAGAATGCGGTTGCAATCCGCGTTCACGACTGATCAATCCTGCTCCGGTCAAAACCGGAGCTTATTATTTTTTACGGTGTTCCCATGGATATAAAAAGCAAAGCCTGCGTTCACGTACAAAACCTCACTCCTTATCAATCAGCCCGTCGCATCGGCGGTCACGGTCATACTTTTTTAAATGCCAACGAATCGCCAAAGAGCGAATCCTATCTTTTAAATTCACTGAATTTAAATCGTTATCCTGAGTGTCAGCCCGATAACGTGGTAGAGCCCTTTGCCGATTTTGCCGGAGTTAAAAAAGATCAGGTGTTGGTTTCAAGGGGATCCGATGAAGCCATAGGTCTTATCATCAGAACTTTCGTCGAACGCGATCAGGCCGTTCTAATCGCCCCTCCTACCTACGGTATGTACAAAGTTGCCGCTGAAACCAACGGCGTGCATGTGGTCGAAGCCAAACGTCACGACGACTTTACCTTAAGCGCCGACGGCATCATCGATGCTGCCGCAGAATCACCTTATCTTGTCAAAGCCATATTCATCGACAGCCCGGCCAACCCTTTGGGTTTGCTCTTTTCAAAAGACGAGCTGATAAAACTGCTTGAGGCCATGCCCGAAACTTTCATAGTCGTGGACGAGGCTTATATAGAATTTGCCCCCTCAAGCAGCGATTACACTGCGCTTATCAATGAATATGACAATTTGATAATCACCCGTACCCTGTCAAAGGCTTTTGCTTTGGCCGGCATACGTTGCGGCTTTACCCTGGCAAATCCTGAAACCATCAAGTGCATGCTCAAGGTTATCGATCCCTATCCCATTGCCGATCCGGTGGCACAGATCGCAGCTCAGGCTTTAACCCCCATGGGCATCAACATGATGAAAGCCCGCGTGGCCGAATGTCAAAACCGCCGTGCGGTAGTTGAAGCGGCGCTTTTGAATATGCAGCAGGTTGAAAAGGTATTCCCGTCCCACGGAAATTTCCTGTTGGTACGCTTTAAAGACGGTCCGGCAATCTTTAATGCCGAAGCTCAACGCGGCGTGATCCTGCGCTCTTTTGAAGACAAACCGGGGCTTAAAAACTGCATACGCATCTCCATAGGCTCCGACGAAGAACTCGACGAAGCCTTGCGCGTCATCGACTCTTTTGTCAAAAAGTGAGAGGAAAAAGTGAAAAAATACCTCTTTATCGACAGAGACGGGACCTTGGTAGCAGAGCCTGAGGATGAGCAGGTGGACTCCTGTGACAAGGTGGTTTTCGAGCCTTACGTGATCCCGGCGCTTTTGCAATTAAAAGACTGCGGTTATACCTTCGTAATGGTTTCCAACCAAGACGGACTCGGTACTCCGTCTTTCCCGCTTGAAAGCTTTAATCCTGCCCACCGGCTCATAGTCGACACCTTGGAAAGTCAGGGAGTGGAGTTTGAGCAGATCCTGATCTGCCCTCACTTTAAAGAAGATCACTGCCAATGCCGCAAACCTGAACTCGGGCTTGTGATGTCCTATCTTAAAGATCTGAACTGGGATCGCGAGCACTCCTATTTCATAGGCGATCGCGACAGCGACGTGCAGATGGGCGCCAATATGGGAATAGGATCATTGCGCTATAACCGCAATGATCTCAATTGGCAGGCGATAGCCGCAAAAATTTGCGGAGCTCACCGTACCGCCGTCGTCGAGCGCGTAACGCGCGAGACCCAGATCCGCATCGCAGTCGATCTTGACGATCCTTCACACAGCAGTTTTGATACCGGCATGGGCTTTTTTGATCACATGCTCGATCAGATAGCAACCCACGGCGGGATCTCCATTGAAGCGAAGGTAGAAGGCGATCTTGAAGTCGACGAGCATCATTCTATCGAAGACACCGGCATAGCCTTGGGGCAGGCCATACTCAAGGCTTTGGGCGACAAGCGCGGCATAGGTCGTTTCGGTTTCGTACTGCCCATGGACGAAGTCTACGCTGAGGTGTTTCAAAACCGATTAAACGACGACGGCGTAACCGCGGCCTTGGATATTTCGGGACGCCCGCATTGCGAATTTACCTTTGACGGAGAATTCACCCGCGATCATGCAGGTCAGATGCCGGCGCAGATGGTGCCGCACTTTTTTGAATCTTTGGCCGTAGCCATGGGACTTACCTTGCACCTTAAAGTAAGCTCCGGCAATTGTCACCATCAGATAGAGGCTTTGTTCAAAGCTTTCGGCCGTGCTTTAAGACAGGCTCTTGCCCGCCACGGTCATGAACTGCCCTCGTCAAAAGGCAAGCTTTAGGAGGTTTTATGACAGTTGCCATGCCGAAAACCGCCATCATCGATACCGGCTCTGCCAACTTGAACTCGGTGATCCAGGCTTTAAAAAGATTGGACTGTGATCCCATAGTAAGTTGCAATGTCCAAGAGCTTGCAACTTGCGATCGCCTGATCTTCCCGGGGGTCGGGGCCGCCGCCTCCGTAATGCAGGGTATTGCAAAGCGCAGGCTTTTTGATTTCATCACTAACGCCTCCGTCCCGCTTTTGGGGATCTGCCTTGGCATGCAGGTTTTGGGATCCTCCTCTGAGGAAACCGAATACGGTTCAAAAGAACCTCTGGTTAAAACCTTAGGTTTGGTCAAAGAGCGCGTCTTAAAGTTAGACTCCTGCGGGCAGCGTCTGCCGCATATGGGCTGGAACACCGTGCATCACCGCGATCATCCGCTTTTTGAAGGCATACGCGACGAAGCTTATTTCTATTTTGATCACAGCTACGCGATGGAACTTGGTGACTGTACCATAGGCAAGACCACCTACGGTACGACCTTCACCTCGGCTCTTTGTCGTGATCATTTCATGGGAGTACAGTTTCACCCGGAAAAATCCGGA
>CALBLB010000021.1 GCA_937896115.1 uncultured Succinatimonas sp. | reverse complement strand
CTCGCCCAGTGCAGTATTGAGATTACCGGTTAATACATCAAAGTTTTGCCCTAAGAAATTAACCTTATCTACCGCTTCTTGGTATTGCTTTATTTGTTTGTCGTTATGCACAAAAGCAGACAATTTGGCCAGACTGTTATTCCAGTCCTTCATGAATTCTTCGCTGCATTCAGGCAATTCTTTAAACAGTCGTTTGGGATCTCCTTGCAAACGCCTGGCAAAGTCGATCACCTTGTTAAGGCTTTTATTGTCTTCTTCGCTTAAAGGCCATTTTTGTGACGTGCTTTTCTCTAAAATCTGCTTAAAATCTTCAGCACGTTCATTAAAATTGCCGCAAATTTTCTCCAGCAATCCTTCTGAATCGTCAGGATAGGCATTGTTAAAATCGTTAAAGTATTCTTTGGCAAAGCTTTTTACCAAAATAATTGTTTCACGGGATATTGCTTCGGTAAGCACTGCCGTAAGCTGTTTTTGTCTTACGGTGTTGACAAGCTTGGCCGCCAGTTCTCCTTTTTTAACCGTGATCCCGCCTTCGGTAAATTCGATACGTCCGCGGGAGCAAAGCATGGCCAAGAGTGTGAGGATTGCCTCCGGGTACCAGCCAAACGGCACGGCTTTAAAGTGATCGATAAGTGCGGAGACTTTAAGTTTTGACTGATCGTTACCTGCTGAAATGATGCGGTTTAACACTTCATTTTCAGCTGCTGACAATTGATCCAGTTGTTTTTGCACCAGCACAGTCGCTAAATCGTGTTTAAAAAAGTTTCCGGCATTTTCCAGCAACTTGCGTTTGGTATATACCTGATCGGTAAGACAGATAAAGGCCCCCGTAATACGTTGCTTAAGAGTAGTTTCCTTGGTATCGTTTTTAAACTTACCATCAGAGATATCCTGTCCTAAGCTATAGATCCTGATTTCAGATCCTAAATTGTTAAAGGCAACAATCAAATCATCCCGCAAACGATTATTTTGCGCAGATTTTTCCTCACATAAATTTTTACGTACGCCGCTGTCGTTTGCAAAATGACCGCCTCGGATAAATTTATCGGTTTTGACATAGGTAAGCAGATCATCGCGCAGACGTCTGTCGTTTGGTAAAACTACAGTGATCTGCTTGTCATTTTGGTATCTGATCTTAAAGTCATCAGGATCTTTTGCCTGCTCGTCATAGGCAAAAGGCGTAATGAGATTTACGGCAAGCTCTTCGGTACGACCGCGGATCTTGTTACCGTCAACCATTTTGGTAAACGGTCTGTCGGTTGACATTTCCTCATCTCGTATCTTTGAGGTCTCAAGTTTGGCTGCCTGAATAAAAAACAGATCACATATTTTGTCGTTAAGCTCGTTATATTCGACGCTTTCACTGGCGATTTCCCGCTCGATGATTTTTTCTTCATCGGAAAGATACTGATAGACTGGACCGTCTTTGGTGATGTAATGATTGTGCAGAAGATAATTTAGCCCTTCCTCCACATCGCGTTGCAATTCACGGCGGTTATCGTTAAAAGTACCCTGCATCAACACGGTTAAATTGCTGACGGTAGATTTGAACTGTTTTACGTTTCTTACCAGCAACAAGATCTTGATGAGTTTTAAAGCCTTGTCGGCAGCAATACGTTCTTTACCGCTTTTACCCGCCAGATCGCGTTCAGCTTCCAAAAGCGATCCGCAATTTGCCGAGATCAACGCTCCGCGCAAAGCATCAAACATAAGATCGAGCGAAGCAATATGTCCTGTTTCCGTGTTTTTCATGGAAACGGCTGCGGTATGGAAAACCCCGAGCATCGAACGCTCGCCGGTGGAATTAAAATTACCTTCAAAAAAACCTGCATCACTCAAGCCTTTGATGCAATCCTGAAAAAGGCCGAATTGATAAGGAATAAAAGGATAAATATCGATGAAATCATGATCATTGCCGTATTCTTCATAGATACGACTGTCATCCGTAAACGAAAACAACGTTTTAAAATTGTCGTGTTTGTCTTCGTAAATTTGAGACAAAATCGCTTCGGCACGATCTGTTTTATTTAAAAGTCGTTTTACAATCACATCTTTGACGTTTTTAGACGAAAGCTTAAAGCGGATTGGGAAACGATCTTGGATCTTGGAAAAATCATTACCCTGCCTGGTCTGCTCCTCCGTTCCTATGACTTTCTCCATATCCTCCTGAGCTGTCACGAAGATCCAAGAGCCTCCGCCGCATTTACTTTTGAGCTGCTCTGATACGGTTTGCAAATTGAGCATGAGACCAATGTTTCCTGCTACGTATTGCCCGATCTCATCTACAAAGAAATTAAGACGGAAGTTTCGACATCCCGTTTCGATGCGTCGGCGGTCGATATACGCTTTGACCTTTTGAGCAAAGGACTCGACACTTAAGTTGTATCCTGCTTTGATATTTCCCAAAGGATCGGGATGATCCTCTGGACTGTCCTTATAAATCGCAGCCAAAGTTCTTGATACTTTTTTGTTGATCAATGCGTAATGATTTCTGGACTGCTCCCAACTTTTACCGTTGTTTTCTTCTGCAAATTGTTTTTTAAAAGACTCAAACAGCCCTTCTTCATCCAACTGACGTTCAAGTTCTGCAATATAGAGATTGTCAGAGCAGTAGCCGCACCCCTCATTAAAGGCATACATGAATACTTTCAATACGGCAGCTTCAGATTTAACCTTATTGGTCTTGGCATCGACGTTAAACAGCAGATTTTGACAAGGAAACTGTTTTATTGCATTGATAAAACGCGGTTTTAAAGTATCGGAATTGTGTTCGAAAAAGAGCTCTACAGGATCCCGTCCGTCTATCTTTCGTCCTGAAAGCACCGCAGCCAGCATCTTTAAAAGATGAGATTTACCTGAACCGAAAAAGCCTGAGATCCACACTCCGTTGCCGTTTTCGCGATGATATTCAAGATAAATGTCCAGAAATTGATCTAGTTGTCTTTCAATTTCATCGGTGATAATGAACTCTGACAACTCCGCCGCCAGCGAACTTTGATCATCAGCGGTGATCACGGGATTGACAGGACGATTGATGTCGTTTTTAAACAGAGAGCCGATAAGAGGCGCGGGATCTTGGGATGAAGAATAATTAAACGATGAGTCTAATTTTTCATGGTAACTGGGGGGCGGGTAAACGCTTATTCATAATAAATTTGTTTCAAACAGGAAAATCCAAGATATTA
>CALBLB010000020.1 GCA_937896115.1 uncultured Succinatimonas sp. | reverse complement strand
GGTAAAGAATTTCACGGTACCGGAGATGTTTTTGCCTCACTTTTTATCAGTCGCATGCTGAAAAATAACGATGTTATGGAAAGCACGCTCTATGCCATGCAGACGGTTGCCGCCATGATCAAAAGAAATATGGGCAACAACGATCTCTTTGACGGGTTAAACTTAGGGATCTGTCTTGATCTGCTTAATTGATTGTCAGGACAGATGCAGATGTCATCTTCACATTGTTGTGACATCTGCTTGCTCGTGATTTGCCAAAATAAGAAACGGAGCGATGTGTCGGTTCTGACCTGAGAATAAACGCCTTTGATTTGTCTTCGACAATCTCGCGTATCAAAATTCATGTCCGAACGGCTGCCAATGATCAAGATCAGCAGGAGGCATCTCATTGGCAGAATCATCAAGCTCGGTTTTAGGCAAGGTTTTTAAATACTCAGCAGTAAGCTCAACTCTTTTTTTATGCATCTCCTCGTTGATCTGAGACCCCTTAAAACCTGCATCGACAAAAGGTTTGGCCTTGACATTGCGCAACAGTGCAAAGATCCCGAGGAAATAATCGGCTCTGGGGAAAGGACGGTTGCTAAAGCCCAGTCTTCCTAAAAAGTCACATTTACAGCATAAAACCCAGGGTTTAATGAGATCAGGTTTACGCCAGGCATCGAGATTGTCCAAAAGCTTTACTATGCCTTCAGGTCCGTTTCTGTATACATGATGCATGTCGCTGTGATAGCGCACCACTTTATAGGCAAATTCCTCATACTGCTTGGGTACGCGTATACGCGAGCACATAGTTTTTAAAGGCTCTACTCCCAAAATATGGTGCAAACGGTGATGAGGCCATTCGGTAACCGGAGTTTTGCCTTTACCGAGATCGTGGCAGAGCATGGCAAAGCGGATCATAGGATCCTCAGTTTCTGCACTTACTCGTGCCAAGGTAAGACAGGTATGCACTCCTGAGTCGATTTCAGGATGCCATCTTTTAGGTCCCGGGACCCCGTATAAAGCACCGACTTCCGGAAGAACTTCTTTTAACGCTCCGCAATCACGTAAAACTTCGATAAAGATCTCAGGATTTCTGGTATTAAGAGCTTTATATAACTCCTGCCACACCCGCTCCGGAGTTAAGGAGGAGAGCTCTCCTGATTCTGACATGGTGCGCATGAGATCCAAGGTTTCATCGGCTACGTGAAATCCTAAGTGGTAAAGCTTGGCAGCAAATCTTGCAACACGTAACACGCGAAGGGGATCTTCGACAAAGGCAGGAGATACGTGACGTAACAGGTGATTTTTAAGATCGTTTTGCCCGCCGTAAGGATCGATGACATTGCCGTGCTCATCCTCAGACATAGCATTGATGGTGAGATCGCGACGAATGAGATCCTCTTCCAAAGTTACGGAAGGATCGAAAGAGCAGACAAAACCTAAGTAACCTTGACCGTTTTTACGCTCGGTACGCGCGAGAGCATATTCCTCGTGGGTGGTTGGATGGAGAAAAACAGGGAAGTCATGACCTACTTTGGTAAAACCTGCATCCAACATAGACTTCTCATCAGCGCCGACCACCACATAGTCAGTGTCCGAACTGTCTATTCCAAGTAATTTGTCGCGTACTGCTCCGCCGACTTTGTAGATATGCATTATAAGCTACCAAATAAAAAAATTTGTAGCATCATAATATCAGATTATACTAGCAAGTATTCAAATTAGAATAGTCCAACTTCTACGTTTATTAGTTCCAGCTATGAAGCATAGTCATAATTTTGAAAGGCAGAACATTACAAAAAAAAATTGTACAAAATGGTAAGGTTGCTTATATGAGTAGAGATTTTATTGCATTTTATTAAATGTATCTGCATAAAAGGGAATGATTATCAAATCAGGCATAATATTTTTTATTTCACTTATTACTTTTTCTGAGTTTAGAGCATTTGGTCCACATTTAGTATTTACTCTTCTTCTATAAACATCAGAAACCGAGGTAATTAACATTTTTGAGAATGTTTCCACAAAACTGTTTCCTAATACGTATACTTTGAGAGCTTTTTTTATATTTTTATTATGTAAATTAATAAAAGCGTCACAATTTTTTTCATATTTTATTTCTATGTTATTTTGATATTCATTGCTTAATGAATATGTTTTATAATAATTTTGTCTAAAATATTTATTTTCTATTCCAGTATAATGTCCACCAAAAGTTTCACCAAACGTTTCACCATATTTTCTTCGTGCCCAGTAATCTTTTGTCGACCTAAAAAATTCTCCTGTAGCAATGTTCAAATTCTGTGATTCGTATTCTATAGGCTTAAAGTTTAATATCTTTGCAAGATAATCTACTACTAATTTATTACCATATTCAGTAGCATGATGTTCATCTACAAAATAAATTAAATCGTTATCTTTTTTATGTTTTAAAAAAAATTCTTTTAAATTGATAATTTTTACTCTGTTACCCAGCTCTTTTTCGAATACTTTTTGAGCATAATCTGAAAACATTACTTTTGCTTTTTTGACTTTATGAGTAACTATCTGAATCTTTTCTGGATATATTTCTGTCTTCATCGGGTAATTTAAAATAATTATTGGAATATTAGTTTTTTCAACAATTTTTCTTATATATGGGATATTGATTTTAGGAAAAGAATATTTTTCTATTACATTTCCTATTTCATCAAAAGTTTTTCTATTCAAAAAACACCAACTGTTAAATTTTTGACAGAGAGCTGTTTTTGAATAAATAATTTCATTAAAATGCAAATCAATCTGTTTTTTCAGAGAAACAAGATCATTTCTTGCTCCGAATCTGTCATTAAACCAGTTCTCAAAATCTTTCATGTAGGTAAGATTGATTGGACGGTGCCAGTCGTTAGTGAAAAAAGGCTTGTACTCAGCTAGCATACGGTTTTCGTTAGGCTCCGGGATGTTAGGAGTTGTGTTGATACCGATGGTTGGGATCGCTAAGGTGACTACTATGGCTAAGATAAAGGCGATGTCGGCATAGTGGCTTTGTTGCATGGATCGCTGGTTAAGGACAAAGCGGAGTAACTTATAGAAGACACCGGTACCGATGAAGGTAATGATGAGGATGCCGAAGACAGCGAAGTGGGTATATCTGGGCTTAAGGTTCAAATCATTTGCTTGGATGAAATTGGCTGCCGCTCCGTTAAAGGTTATACGGTAGCTGT
>CALBLB010000019.1 GCA_937896115.1 uncultured Succinatimonas sp. | reverse complement strand
CGCCTTCATTTCAGGACTTAAACGCCCTTCTGATTTTGAACGTCACGTCCAACGCCTGCTGTTTTCTTATTGTGCAGAACAAGGTTGGCCCTTGCCGGATCTTGAAGGTGAAGACGGTTTTGACCGCCGCAGTCTCAAGAAAAAACAAGGTGAGGCCCATAACGATCCTTTGATGAATCAGGGTTGCCCCATCTGGCTTGATGAAATGGGTAACAAAGAATTGGGAGAGCGTTGGCCTGCAGAGCGCAAAGCTTTGGGAGAAGCGGCAAAACGTTTTATCCGTACCAATACTTTAAAAACCGATCGCGATACTTTAGCAGCCCAATTGTCTGAGGAGGGTACGGTTACCCGCCAAGTAGGCGGATCCCAGGTAGCACTTGAGGTTACCTCCAACTCGGCTCTGTTCAGAACTAAAGCCTTCCGCGAAGGAAAATTTGAACAGCAGGACGCCGGCTCACAGAAGATCTCGGAATTTTTGGATCCTAAAAGCGGCGAACGCGTGATCGACGCCTGCGCAGGCGCAGGCGGCAAAACGTTGCATCTTGCTGCCCTGATGGAAGGCAAAGGTCAGCTTATAGCCATGGATACTGAAGAGTGGAAACTTGAAGATCTGAAAAAGCGCGCCCGTCGCGCCGGCGCTTTCAACATCGAAACAAGGCTCATCGATACTACCAAAGTGATTAAACGCCTGCATGAGGCTGCGGACAAAGTACTCATCGACGCTCCCTGCTCGGGTACCGGTGTCATAAGACGCATGCCTGACTCAAAATGGCGCGATGGTCGTGAAAGAATGCGTGAGATCCTTTTTGCTCAGGAAGACATCTTAGAGCGCTACGCTCCTATGGCTAAAGCAGGCGGGATCGTGGTGTACTCAACCTGCTCTATCATGCCATCTGAAAATGAAAAACAAATAGAAAAGTTTTTAGCCAAACATCCTGAAGAATATCGTCTGCTCGAGGATAAACACATCATGCCTTCAGAAGGATTCGACGGTTTTTATATGGCCAAACTTGAAAGGCTTAAATAGTATTTTTCTCACAAGGCGGTCTAAGACCGCCTTGTGATCTGTGCTCACGCAGATGGAACGCTGTTTAAAGTCTTTGATTTTCTTATACCAAAAGATGCCAACATTACCCCAAACTCATAAAGCAGGGCCAAAGGCAAAGCCAGCAACAGTTGCGAGGTAACATCAGGCGGCGTCAATACTGCAGCTACGGCAAAAGCTCCCACCAAGACATAACGTCTTATCTTTTTTAGTTTTTCCACCGATACCAGTGAAAATTTAACGAGACAAAATACCGCTACCGGTGTTTCAAAAGTCAAGCCGAATGCTGCGAACATACGCAACATGAAGCTTAAATAAGCATCGACGTCAGGTGCAAAGTTAACTGCCGCAGGCGCAAAAGATGCAATAAAAGGAAAAAGAAAACGAAAGACCACAAAATAGCAATAAGCCGTGCCCATTGAAAACATGCTTACAGCCGAAAACAAGAAAAGCAGTGTAGCTTTTTTCTCTTTGCGGTACAGCCCCGGAGCGACAAAAAGCCAAATCTGTAGCAAAGTCCAAGGCAGTGACAGACACAAAGCGGCAAAAAACACCGTACGTAAAGGCCCCATCACAGGAGAGATCACCCCCACTGCCAACAGCGATGTACCTTTTGGCAAAGCTTTTAACAAAGGTGCGCAGGCAAATTCAAAAATCTCATCCATGAACGGGAAAATCACGATCATAGCGATAAGAAAACCAAGAGCACTGCGCAACAAAGTTCTTCTTAACTGCATGAGATTTGAAAGAAACGGTGATGTCGCTGTCATGAGATCTTTTTCCTATTGCAGATCTCTGACTTTAATGCCGATATCTCACGTTCAAGATCTGCCATTCTTGCAAGCAATTGCTTATCTTCACCTGCATTGGTACTTGCAGGCGTGTCAGCATGTTTTGTTGCAGCCTGATCATCCTGATCTTTGCCCAAGTTTTTTTCATTTAATTTCATGGCTTGTTTAAGGGCAAGCGTCATTTCATCGTTATGCTCTTTAAGCACTGAAGAGCAATTTGCAGCAATTTTTTGCAAATCTAACTCTTGTTTGCATCCATCGAAAAAACGTTTGCACCTGCCCAACTGTCGTCCGAGACTATAGGCAAATTCAACGGTTTGCTTAGGTCCCAAGACCACGAGTGCCACCATGCAAACTAAGAAAAGCTGGGTTAAGGAAAAGCCGAACATAAAATTTTCAAGAGCGATGATCTGTAGCAGGATCTGCTAATTTATGCTCATCTTTTGGCGTCTGTTCAGTGCTGTCGTTCAGCCCTTCTTTAAAACCGCGAATGGCGCTTCCGGCATCTTTTCCTATGTTTTTAAGCTTGCCGGTACCGAACACCAAAATTGCAACCAACAGCAATATGCCCCAATGCCAAAGTGACATGGCTCCCATGTTTTCCTCCTTAAAATGCCGCTTTAAGCGGCATTTGCTTATCTTCAACTAAAATTTACTTACCGACTACCAAAGAGGCTACCTCGCTTGCGGCAGTGAAAGGATCTTTGGTAGACAAAGCCTGATGCACATGCATAAAGCTGTACTGTGCACCTATGTAATTTCTGAACTTGTTGAATTTGATTGAATTCAAATCCTGCTCGTTCATTCCGTAAACTTTGGAGGCGACCTGTTTTAAAACAGCTACTGACTGTTGGGCAGCCGGTACTGACAACACCCAATCGTGATCGCCTAAGTGCACGATATAACCTGCCTGCTGATGAGGAGTGGGCAAAGTCTTAGCGTCGCCACTTAAAAGGCCGTATGAGACGGGATCGACACCTGCGATGATCGAGGCTGCCTTTATCCAATTTACAACCTGCTCTTCATCGGCTTTTGAGCCCGGATGATCATGAGCACAGGCCTGAGCCACCACTTCATCTGCAGGCAGTTTGCGGAAAATTGCTTCTGCAACCGAGAAAATATGATGAGCTCCGGTACCTGCAATGGTGTATTCAGGCAGAGAAGAACCGTCCTTTTGCCATTGGAAAACCCAGGGTTTGGCCAAATCATGTAAAAGTTGTCCTGCGACGGCAATATCGTATCCGTGTTCATAATCCATGATATGACTGTAAGTTGCCAAGATGGATTTGGTGATTTCCACGTTCACGGCAGTATGTGTCACCAGTCCGCCGGGATAAGCATGATGGCTGCCGTATCCGCTTCCAGGAGCTGAAAAGAAAGGCTGAGGATTGGTATCAGGATCTTTTAACGGAGGAAAGAGTTTATCAACGGCGGTAAGCTTGGGATCGACCAAACCTGCGTCAAAAAGCTTTTGATATACGGCTTTGACAGCGGTTTGAGACTGGTAGCGTTCCATAAAGGAAGGAGCTGTTTTTGCATAAATGCCCAGCACTTTTTCTTTTAACTCGGCATCATGCAGGGAATTGATTTCACCCAAGAGATAATTCCATGCGTTTTGTACGAGCTCAGAGTTCTTGGCAATTTCAACAGCATCTGCAGGGATGGCATCCAAGGCAAGCTTCTTTACTTTGACATTCGCAGCAAAGGCCGGCTGAAAGAAACTCGATACGGCAAGTCCTGCTGCGGCGGTAGCCGTCAGCTTAAGAAAATTTCTGCGGGAAAGATCTGCAGGAGTATTCATATTTTTTCCTTTTTTTATTTGCATGTGTTCATTTAACGCAGACAATTTTCCGAATATCGTGTAAACATCAATGCATAACTTGGTTAAACATCCTGAATAAAAACTCTCTTTTTGTTAAAGTTTGATTAAACACGGTTAAAACATACAGACTAAGCTTTCTCATGAAATTGTTTCACGGCAGCAAAGAGATCATAGAATTTCCCAAGATCCTGCCTTCTTCGACATCATCAGATTTTGGCAACGGCTTTTACACCACTCCTGAATATGTTCAGGCCTTGCGCTGGATGCATGTAGCTGCTCGTAATCGTGCCGCAGGTTTCATCAGCATATTTAATTTCACCTTGCAGGATGCTGTAGACGTGGGATTGCAGGTTAAAATGTTTTCAGCCCCCGATGAGGATTTCGTGCGTTTTGTCTTTAAATGCCACACTGACGCAAACTGGGAACACGGTTACGACATTGTCTTAGGACCGCTTCCTGATGACTGCGGATATCAGGACTTTAATCGTTTTGAAAGCGGGGCTTTTGGGGAAAAAGAACTTATAAAAAGACTGTCTAAAAGGGATTTTGCTCATCAGTGCCTTTTTCACACCGCCAAGGCACTGAAATTACTTGAATTTGTAGGATTTAGAAAGATCAGACACTTATGGTAAGTGCAAATCTTTAATGGGTATTCTTTTTGATAATGACGGATCCTACGAACTGGAAAATACTGATCATCACCAAAATCACCGCCACGGTAAGCCAGATCATGTCGCGATACCCCATCTGATAACCGTAACGTATGGCAAAATCACCAAGACCTCCTGCGCCTATTGCTCCTGCAATAGCGGTTATTCCTACAAAACTTACAAAAGTGATCATGGTAACGCGGGTGATCCCGGGTACGCTTTCTTTAAGATACACGCTGAAGATAATTTCCCACGGGGAAAATCCCATGGCCTGTGCCGCTTCGATAAGCCCTGAATCCACATCGGACAAAACCTGTTCTATCTGACGTGAAAAAAAGGGTACGGTACCAAATACCAAAGCCACAAAAGATCCGGTAAGACCGGATCCTGTTCCGACGATCAATCTTGAAAGAGGGATCAAAAGGACCATAAGGATGATGAAAGGCACCGAGCGAATGACATCTATCGCCCTGTCGCAGCAGGTAAAAATCATGAGATGAGGTCTGATCCCGCCGCGTTTGGTAACTACCAATGTAACTCCCAAAGCCACGCCTAAAAACCAGGCAATGGTACCGGATACTGCGATCATGATGAGCGTTTGATAAAGACATTCGTAAAACTCACCCTTTAAAGGCTCGAAATTCGGCATGAGCGTATTCAATAAATCGTTCATTTGATCATCTCCACATCCACGTTGCGTTCACGCAGAAAAGCTACGGCTTCATCTATCTTCTTGGGATCTCCCCGCAAATTGACAGCAAGCTTTCCCAAAGGTTCTCCTTTGATGTAATCGATGTCACCGTAAAGAATGTTGGCTTCAACTTTATAGTACTGATAAAGTTTTGACATCAAGGCTTCACCTGTTGAAGAGCCTGTATAAGTTAAAAACCAAATATGCGTACCGTCTTTAAGATCGGCAAGCGATCCGGGCTTATCAAAGATCTCATAGAAAGCATTAAGATTCGATGCAGTCTCAAGAAAACTCTTGGTACTCTTGTCATGAGGCTTGCTAAAAAGCTCATATACACTGCCGCATTCGGTAACTCTTCCGTGCTCCATTACCGCGGCACGATCACAGATCTCCTTTACCACCGACATCTGATGGGTTATGACCACGATGGTAAGCCCCAATTTGGCATTTAAATCCCGTAAAAGCTTTAAAATCTGCGCCGTGGTTTTGGGATCAAGTGCCGAAGTAGCCTCATCGCACAGCAATACCGCAGGATCGCAAGCCAACGCTCTGGCTATGGCCACTCTTTGCTTTTGTCCTCCCGATAACTGCGAAGGATAGGCAGCATCTTTATCGGCAAGACCTACCAAATCCAAAAGCTTCATGATCTTTTGGCGACGTTCTTCCTTTGGCATTCCGGTACGCTTCAAAGGCAAATCTATATTGTCAAATACCGTACGCGAAGGCATGAGATTAAAATGCTGGAAGATCATTCCTATACTCTGTCTTACCTTGCGCAAGTCCTGATCTGACAATGCCGTAAGCTCAATGCCGTTGACGCTTACTCTTCCTGATGTAGGACGTTCAAGCAGATTGATGCAACGTACCAGCGTGGATTTACCGGCTCCTGAAAAGCCT